>JAAYXQ010000077.1 GCA_012515825.1 Fibrobacter sp. | reverse complement strand
GAAAAAGATTCAGGTGAGTCATCGGAATCATAACACACCACAAACACGAAACTATTAAAACGGAATAATCGGAGAAACACATCATGGCAACAGATATTAAGGTTTTGGGCGATCAAATTGTCGGCCTAACCCTCCTCGAAGCTAAACAATTAGCAGACTATCTTAAAGAAACTCATGGAATCGAAGCTGCTGCTGGCGGCGCAGTCGTTATGGCTGCTGCACCTGCTGAAGCTGTTGAAGAAAAAACTGAATTCGACGTCATTTTGGTCGAATGCGGTGCCAAGAAAATGGATGTTCTTAAAGCTGTTCGTACCATTACTGGTCTCGGCTTAAAGGAAGCAAAGGATCTTGTTGAGAAGGCAAACAGTGTCGTTAAAGAAGCGATGCCAAAAGCTGATGCTGAAAAGCTTAAAAAGGAATTGGAAGATCTTGGAGCAAAGGTCGCTCTTAAGTAATGTTTTCTATTTCCTAATTTTTAGAACCAAACGCCTGCACGAGTGTGTGGGCTTTTGGTCTTTCTCATGTTCAAGGATCTTCACCAGATGAGGTATTTCTAATGACGGAGCGAAAAAGCTATTCCTCCAATAAGTTCCAACTGGAACTTCCATACCTGATTGAAGTCCAGAAGGCTTCGTATGATCAATTTCTTCAAATGGAGACTCCTCTCCAGGACCGTTTGAAGATAGGTTTGGAACGGGTATTTCAGGATATTTTCCCAATCACGGATATTAAAGAATTGTATTCTTTAAAATATGAAGGTTATTTCTTTGGAATTCCAAAGTATAGTATAACTGAGTGCCGTGAAAGAGGCTTAACGTATTCTATTCCGTTAAATGCAAATCTTTCGCTTCAAGTCTTTGAAGAAGATGGCGAAGATCGTAAGCTTAAGGAAGAAATCAAAAACAACGTTCTTATCTGCGAACTACCTATCATGACTGATAATGGTACGTTTATTATTAACGGTGCAGAACGTGTCGTTGTCTCTCAGTTACATCGCTCTCCTGGTGTGAGCTTTGATGAAGACATTTTACCTAACGGCCGATCTGATTATAAGAGCCGTATTATCCCTCATCGCGGAGCATGGGTAGAATTTAATACTGACGGAGATGTTCTTTATTTGATCATTGATCGAAAGAAGAAAATCCCTGCTACAGTCTTATTACGCTGTATTGGTTTTGAAACAACCCAAGATATTCTATCTCTTTTCTATAAGAAAAAAGATGTTGTTTCTATTCCTGACACAGAAGATGATTTGTTGATGGATCGCATTGTTTATCAAGATGTGATTGATCAAGAATCAGGAGAAGTGATTCTCGAAGCAAATGCTGTTATTAACGAAAAGCGTATCGAACGCTTACGTGAAAGTGGTGTGAGAGAAGTGGTTTTCTTATCTGATGAAGAAGAAAACCAATTAATTCATAACACCTTAAATGCGGATAAATGCCGTAATAAAGAAGAAGCATTAAAACAAATTTATTTAGTGACTCACCAATCTCAAGAAGAAGCTCCAAACTATGCAACTGCAGAAGTTTTCTTTGAAAATCTCTTCTTGAAAGATCCTCGCAAATATGATCTTGGTGAAGTTGGTCGTTACAGACTAAATGCTAAAGTTTATAATGCAATTACAGAAAAAATTATTTCTGAAACGCAAAAGACAAAGCCTTCATTAACCACGATGACGATGACGGAATCAGATTTCCTTGCCATAATTGTTTATATGGTTGGATTATATAATGGTTCTGAAAGTTTTGCTCTTGATGATATCGACCATCTTGGAAATCGTCGTACACGTTCTGTAGGCGAACTTCTTGCGAATCAGATGTCTGTTGGGCTTAGCCGTATGAGCCGCGTGATTAGAGAAAATCTTTCTCTTTCTTTAAGAGATAGTGAAAGCTTGACTCCTCGCGACTTAGTCAATACTCGTATGGTTAGCTCTGTCGTTCAAGCGTTCTTTGGCTCAAGCCAATTGTCTCAATTCATGGATCAAATGAATCCACTTTCTGAATTGACTCATAAAAGACGTTTGTCTGCTCTTGGCCCTGGAGGTCTCTCTCGTGAACGTGCTGGCTTTGAAGTGCGTGACGTTCACTATACTCATTATGGACGCTTGTGCCCTATTGAAACTCCTGAAGGTCCAAATATTGGTTTGATCAACTCGCTAGCTACATTTGCTGTAGTTAACCATTTTGGTTTTATTGAAACCCCTTATCGTATTGTTGGGTTACTAAAATTCCGAGATGCAAAAGGAAGCGAAGTTTATTTCCCTGAAGATAAATGGCACTTTGGTGTATTTAAGGGATTCGTTCATGAACCTCATTTATTCGTTCTATTAGAACTTACTAGTAAACAAAAAGATCAAGTTCGTTTAAAACTCGACAATCTTCAACGCGATTTATTTGATGCTTTTGTGAATAAAGTATTCGAATTTAAGGGTGCTGATGGCCGTTCGTTCTTTATGCGTAACGGAACTTTTGTTGAAAACTTTAGCGGAGTGGCTGACTATGTTCAAGCTTCAGATAAAGTTGAACAAATTGTTTCTTCCTTTATCACTTATTTAACTGCTGATGAAGAAGATAATTATCAAGTAGCTCCTGCTAGCACCAAATTAAACGAAGATAATCGTTTTGCTGATGATTTTATTATTGTTCGTGCTCAAAGTGAATATCCTCATTTAGCAAGAGTAGATGCTATTGCTGTTGGTGATGAAGAAACACCTCGTGTTGATTTAATGGACGTTGCTCCTATGCAGATCGTGTCTATTGCAGCAGGTTTGATTCCTTTCTTAGAACATGATGATGCTAACCGTGCTTTGATGGGCTCTAACATGCAACGTCAAGCAGTTCCTCTTTTACGTTCAGAAGCTCCTGTTGTGGGTACTGGCCTTGAAGCTAGAGCCGCTCTTGATTCTGGTACTGTTGTGCGTGCAAAGCATTCTGGTTTGGTTACCTTTGTCGATGCCACAAAAATTACAGTTCAACGTGGTGAAATGCTCGATGGTGAATTCCGTCCAGTAGAAGGTCTTGGTGAAGACTTTGAGTTCTTAGGTCATGACCCAATTGATTCCTATCAATTGCGTAAATTTGAACGCTCTAACCAAGATTCTTGCATAAATCAAAAGCCAATTGTTGATGTTGGAAATTTTGTCCGTGCAGGTGATGTTTTAGCTGATGGTGTATCTACAGATCATGGTGAACTTGCATTAGGTAAAAACATTTTAATCGGTTTCTTACCATGGAATGGATACAACTACGAAGATGCAGTTATCATTTCTGAAGAACTCGCCATTAAAGACACCTTTACTTCCATTCATATTGAAGAATATGAATTAGAAGTTCGTGATACAAAACGCGGTCCAGAAGAACTTACAAAAGAAATTCCAAACGTTGGTGAAGATGCTTTACGTAATCTCGATGAAAATGGAATTATTCGTGTAGGTGCTGAAGTTCACGCAGACGATATTCTTGTTGGAAAAGTGACTCCTAAGGGGGAAACAGAATTGTCTCCTGAAGAACGTTTGCTTCGTGCTATTTTCGGTGAAAAAGCTGGCGACGTTCGTGATTCTTCTTTGAAAGCTCCTCCAGGAATGAAAGGCGTTGTTGTGGAAACACGTGTTTTCAGCCGCAAGGATCGTGCTGATAAGAAAGGCAAAAACCAAGATCAAGAAAAGATTTATGAAATCCGTGAACAATTCCAGAGTGAAATTGATCGGATTAAAAATTCTTGTCGTGAACACTTGTTTAAGATGTTAGGTGGTAAAACCACTGGTCGAATTATTGATGATGAAACTCATGAGTTAATGGTTAGAGAAGGTCAAACGATTACTGAACAAACGTTTGCTTATCTCGATGTGACTAAGGTTTCTTCAAAATCGACATTTATTACAGATGATTCTCCTGTACAAAAACAAGCTCTAAGTTTAGTGAGTGTTGCTCGCGAATCTTTAGATCGCTTAACTCGTACAATGGAAAAAGAAATTGATAAGGTCACGAAAGGTGATGAACTTAAACCAGGCGTTTTGCAAACGGTTAAAGTATACATCGCTAAAAAACGTTGCCTTTCTATTGGTGATAAGATGGCTGGTCGCCATGGTAACAAGGGTGTTGTATCTAAGATTGTTCCAGTTGAAGATATGCCTTTTACCGAAGACGGTCGCCCATTACAAATTCTTCTCAACCCACTTGGCGTGCCTTCTCGTATGAACGTCGGTCAGGTGCTTGAAGTGCATTTAGGCTGGGCTGCAAAAGCTCTTGGATTCAAGGTTTCTACTCCTGTGTTTGACGGGGCATCCTTCCAAGAAATTGTAGAAGAGCTGAAAAAAGCATATGAAAAGAATCCAATTGTGGATTATGAAATGAACCCAGAAGAAAATAAGATTATCGGTAAAGCAAAGCTTTATGATGGTCGTACTGGTGAAGCATTCTTAAATCCAGTGACAATTGGTTATATGTATTATCTCAAATTAGGCCATTTGGTTGACGATAAAATTCATGCTCGTTCCATTGGTTCTTATGCTTTGGTGACTCAACAACCTCTTGGTGGTAAGAGCCAATTTGGTGGTCAGCGCTTCGGTGAAATGGAAGTCTGGGCACTTGAAGCATATGGTGCTGCTTATACTTTACAGGAACTTCTTACTGTTAAGTCTGATGATGTCATGGGTCGTTCAAAGATTTATGATG
>JAAYXQ010000076.1 GCA_012515825.1 Fibrobacter sp. | reverse complement strand
TGCAAAAGACATGCTGAACGTATTTCACTCATCTGAACAATGCATCTCCTATATGTGTTGTAGCTGATTTATAATTTTGCATTGTTTATAACAAATTATCAGGAGTCATTAGTCACCTTTTTTCATTTTGGGTAGCGGACGGAGCAATTGTCTCTCAGAAGCCTTTAACGCTTTATATTTGGGGCTTTCCAAGGGAAGCCGTTTCGGATTTATTTTTAAAGGTTTATAATCGTTCAAATTATCTAAATCCGTCCGCATAGTAATGGACAACACAGGAGCATTTTTTGCAAAAAAGAATTCATAGCCAGCCCCAGTTCTCTTTTGCGGTACATTTAAATTCAACGAGTCTCCCATATAAGAAAAACGATATTGAGTCCCAGCATCTTGGACAAAATCAAACTGATGATCGAGCAACTGGATAAAAATTTGGAAAGCTCCACCGCGATAATCCTCAAAAATATTTTCAAAACCTATTGAACACTCAAAAGAAAGTTGGCCAGAACTATCGATAAAAATTCGTTCCCCATATATATTTTTCCCCTCACCTCCAACATACCGGGCGCAAAATTGATCTTCATTAATAGAATTAACAACTTCATCTTCCGAGATGATCCGTCCACCACTCCATACGTGACTACCCTTAATTTGCAAAATTCCCCATTCCCAATAGGCATCCATTTGCAAAATTTCAGTTTTTAGCTTTGTTTGCTGCCAATAATAACCACTATTCAAAGCACACGCATTCAGCACAAAAGTAATCAAGGCAATCAGCTTTGTTTTCATCGGCACTCTGGAAAAAGAAAATTAGAGTTCATGTGATCAAGGACTTCAAACATTTTTAAATAAACAAAAAAGGATTTAGGGAGTTCATTGTATTTTTTATTAATCTTCTTAAAATAAAAATAGCGACGAACGGCATCTTTCTGAGAAAAGCCCAAAATAACATCATCAAAGGCTAAATAATCTTGTTGTTTTCTACCGTCTTTAAATGAATTCTCAGGGACAAGATAAAACTGCTTGTCCAATCTTAAAAAATCTACCTCAGATGAATTTAAAGTTGTTTTTGTTATACATCGATTTTTATCCCTATAAGATTTGAGACTTTGATTTCTGCGGGCCATATAACGCGATGGATTCAGCCAAGGGAAATCATCTATAGCAGGCAATTGATAAACCGTGAGCAAAGCATCGCGTCCTTGATTATTAAAAAAAAACAAACGTTGCGTTCCCATTTTTTCAAAAAACAAGAAAAAACCATTTTTTTCAAAGGACAGCAGAGAATCACCAAAGAACGAAGAAAATATATTTATCCGAAAGTTGTACACAGAAGACGGCTTATTAACAGCATAAGCGCAATATTGACCTTCTAGATTCCCATTTTCAGAACCGCCAAAGCACAAGGAAACAGCGAGCAACAAAAACACAGCAAATATTTTACTCATAAAGCAGGACACCTACTTTTATCCGCAGCTAGGTAATTTTCCGGTTTGAACCATTCAGCCTGAAATTTCTCTGGATACTTTACCAAATTTCGCCAATTGCATTTATTTCCATCCTCACTCATTATATCTTTAATCAGATTATTTATTTTTTTATATGGTTCAAAGAATTCGTAATTCTGAAACTCAGGGTCAACACAGGATGGATTGTCAAACGATATGCTTTGTATTTTGCCGTCTCTTAATTTACGAACGATATTGACGTTATAATTTTCTCGCTTAGCACAATCTCCTACATAATCAGGAAGATTCATATCCATAAAGTTGGAAAAATCATTAAATATCCATTTCGAAGGAACCGCTATCTTTTTTCGACATGTTTTTAAGAAATAATCTTTATTATTCAGTATATGTTTGTTAATACAATTTGATAATCCGGCATACCATGAATCCTGAGGATAATCAGGCATAAAATAAATTTCAACAACTGAATCGTCCTCCGCAATATAAGCAATGGCTTTTACCTCATCAAATATTTCTGATTCTATGTATATGCCGGGGTCAAAACGTTCTAAAAAATCAATAGCACCGAATTCATGATGATAATAAAATTTATCCATGTTAGTTTTTTCGTTATACACTAAAAAAAATATGCTTTTCTCAGCAAAAGAAGTTATGGCAAAAAATGCAGCAACGCAGATGATTCGTCTAATCACTAACATTATAAACACTCCGCGACATATAATAACCGATGAAATCTATCGCCAAATGAGAAAAAATATTGTTCCCATAGTTATAACTTGAAAATGTACTTGATTTTCCTTCTGGAAACGTTATTTGATTATACTTAAATTCAATATGTGGATAATCATTAGATTTTGTTAAAACGACGGCCTTATCGTATGTTCCAGATAAATCGTATGGGAAAGATAAAGTTTTGATATTTACAATACGCTGCAACTCGTTGAACATCTTATTATTTAACTCTATTCCATTTTTTTGAATAAACGCAGCCAGAGCCTCATTTTTTGTTTCTTTAGCATATTTCAGTAACGCTTCTGTCTGAGCATTTTTCATGCCCTGTTTACTCACATCATAATTCCCGCCAAGGTTAAACCGGCCATATTTTCCAAGAGTAGGAATCCACATTTCATAGCCGACATTCTTTTGTTTCCCATTCGCCGACACATCTCCAAAATTATCACCAATTCCCGCATATATCGATTCCTGTCCTCCATAATTCCAGCCGCCATTTTCTGCCCAACTTGCATAAAGGCTTACACCAGCATTGAGATTTCCACCTGCATACAAACCTCGGCCTTCCATGCCCATAAGACCAGTTTCATATCCACCATTCAATTTTGCAACTGAAGAATTATCACTTGTTTGAGCCTGAGCAAAAGCACCTGCGTAAGCAGTGGCTCCAAGATAATTTCCATAAGGATCCCAGTATAAGCTACCTCCTGCTTCAACGCCTGCACATACTCCGGCCTCTCCTTTCTTTACACCAACACAAACATGTCCTCCTGTTGACAGAGAATGCCCACTATAAGTGTTGTAGCTATATCCCATCTCAGCACCCAAACTTACAATCCACCACTGATAGGAACCTCCTACAGATGCTTCATACGTCTTCGAACCATTCTGATTCCAAGTATAGGACATAATTGGCGAAGATAATGAGAAGTTCCAACCACGCTTAGAATCCCAACCAATAGAGGCAAAGCCTAAATCAAGGGCAAACAAACCTGTTGGATCCACAAAATTTATTGGATCTCCACCGTAAGTATATGGATTTGCAAATTGACCAGCAGGATCAGGGCTCATCCACATTCCAAAGAAAGGATCAAAGTAGCGAGCACCAAAATAGTACTTGCCATGTTGACCATCGTATTCTTTACCTTGCCATCGACGGTCATCTGCCACACCATACTCTTCTAATTCTTCTACTCGTCCAAATGGACGATAATCATAGGCACTCTTTATACCAGAAGCACTTGCATAGGCTCGAACGTTTCCTTGGGCATCAACCATAGGGTAAATAGCTTCTTCAGCTAATCCTTTACGGAACCCTCCTCCAACTAAGTCCAAGTGAGTCAATTTAAAATCACCAGCTAGGTTTTCTTTACTATAAATACCGATTCCAGGAATCGTTACATTACTTCCTTTATAACCTCCTCTAGTATATGTACGTTCCCATATTCGAGTGCCTGATTCATCATAAGCCATATTCACATTACCATACTCTTCATCATAAATATGTTCATTATCAATTATCTCTACGGAAATATCAGATGGGATTTCAAGCTGTTTCGAATACAACATCACTTTTTCTGGAAGACCTAATGAATTAAGCTTGTATGCTGTTTTATTGTATCCATCCATCCATACTTTACCCGTAGCATCAAATTGAAGAGCTTTGTTGATAACATTTCCATTGGCATAAATACTAGAAGGCCTATACCCACCATTTACATAGTTGTATGTCAACATGGTATCTTTTTCAAATTTGCTTAGCAATCGTCCAAATATGTCATAGTCATATGTAGCATTACCAATACCAGTATTATTTGTTGTAAACTCGGCAAGACGTCCCAAATCATCATATTTAAAGGACTCATTGAAAGTTCTTCTATTTTGATTTTGCATCAACCAGGAATGAGTAATCTCCGAAACCCTGTTAATCAAAGGAGCACTATACTTTAAATTTTCTTTATAAACAGATTTTCCGTCTCTATTAGTATATTCAATGTTTGTTGTTCGGCCATAAATATCATGTTCTGTATTTTTTGAAAAGACTGTATTAGAACCGTCCTTGTATATTGTTTCTTCTACAGTACCCGCATTATTTCTTTTATATTCCGCAAGAAGTCTGCTACTTTTATTATCATCAAGCAACTCACTTACTGATTCTAAACGACTGAATTTGTCATATTCATAGGATTTTCCACTTACAAAGTTCCAAGAGCTATTTGTATAATTCCAATCACGAACTATACTATACTGTAAATTTCCAGCTGTATTGTATTCATATTCATTTTCGACAACTGGCGCATTCGTCTCTACCAAATTAACAATCCAGTTCTTTTTTACTCGACCTAAATTATCATAACTAGAAAATTTTATTGTATTAACATCACCACTTTGATTGTAAGAAATAAGAGCTCCAGCTTCATGAGGTAAAATACCGTCAATATTTTCTACAATGGACTCTATTAACTTTTGATCTAATTTACTATCGTACTTCATTATTGTAGCAACATCAGGCTTATCATAGATGGTTTCTGTTACAGGATATATATAATCCCTTAATATAGGGACATCAGGACTTGAAAAAGAACACCCACCACATTCACCACGTACTTCACCTGTAAGAACTAAGCGATCTTCACTATCATACTCTAGAATAGAAAAATAATTATCGCCATTGCCCTTACTCATCTGCTTAGCATCACGAGTAAATCTTATTCTATTTTTTGAATCATATTTGACTTCAGTGCGTCCTCGATCAGGTTTTATTGATTGAGTAAGTCGGCCAACGTCATCATATTTATATGTTGACTCAAAACCAGAATGACCTTCAATATAAGAAGACTTTAGTTGAGTTGTCTTTTCATCATATTCGTTACGTGTAATCAATACTTCGTCATCATGTGTCATCCAAGATGCCATAGGATTTCCAGCGACATCGGAAATACTTTGAGTAAAAATACCGTCAAAAGAAAGATTAATTGTTAAGACATAAGGATAATCGAATTCAGGATCATCTTCAGAATCATTTTCACCGTTTTCTTCCAAAAGTTCTTTAAAATCACTTTCAGTGATTGTTTTCAAACGTTCTTTATAAAGATTTTCAATTACATTTCCATTTGCATTCAATTTTTCATCTAAAACTTCTTGCAGCTGAGTCTTCGAGAAAAATTCCTTTGAACTACTTGTTTTAAGGGGTAATCTCCAAGTTTGTGCAAAATTTTCTCCTAAGTCAAAACTTGCTTCACCCATTCCAGCTTGTTTTGCAATCAAAGCGGAATTAATACCGTAAAAGCGCTCTGTTTGTGTGTATGGATGATTATAAGAATCGATTCTCTCTTTAGAAGACTTTGTATCTCCATTAAAGTATGCTCTTGATTTGTCTACACACTTTTCACAGAACATGTCTTCATATTCATAAGCAGCCTTATTAGAGACATAAGGCAATGGCGCATATTTTGTATTTCCAGCTTCATCAAGATACAAAGCAGATACCTTAAACATGTTTTCAGAAATAGGTATCTGAGTTTGAACAACTCTACCAAAACCATCTTTTACAGAATATGTTTCTAATACCTTTGACTTATCGAATGGATCCAGAAATACTTCATTTTTAACAAAAGAAGGAATAACTTTTTGAAGGATGCGTTCCTTTTCTGAACATTCTTCATAAATGACTTTTATTGTCATATTGCATGGGACTATACTTGTTTTTACAATTGCAATTTTTTGAAATTCATCATAATCAACAGTAATGCCACTAAGCGTTATTTCTGGATTTGTTGCATTAAAAGCTTCCTTATCATTTACAAATACTTGTTTAATAATATATCCAGGGGAAGAGTGAACGACAGCTTCAAGTGAAGAATTTTGAATTATAGAAAGTGGAGCTTTATTGCCATTAACAGTCATATAACCAACATCACCTTCATATTTCACATCAAATGTTTTTGGTGGAAAAAATTGAATGGAACGAGGTTGACGAGGTCTAAAAGCAGCATAACGAAGACGAATGTGTCTATTTGAGGCTTCACCAATAGTTTGTATTTTTATGGCAGGAGCAATAACTGTATCGGGATTAACATTTCCCCCATATTCATTCCACGACGTACTATATGTTGCAGGGGAAATATGGGTTGTATTATAATTGTCTCTAGGATTAACTGTAACACAGTTATTACATTCATTTTCTGCATGTTCGAAAGAAAATAATGGATCATCTTTAAATAATGGGTAATTTGCGTCATGAGTTCTGCGAACAAAATTAGGTGCTTCTTGAAAATACCAAAAAGCCACTGGAACAGCAGAACTTGCGTCTTTACCATCCCCATAAGTTACAGAATATGTACTTACAATAAGACGATCAAAACTGGCAACAACAGGGTTTTCACGAGCAAAATCATACGCTAACAATCCCCCTGCATAATCTGCATCTCCAAATTCAATATCGATTTCATTATCAATAATTTTAAACTGAGCATCCCCAACAATAAACTCTTTGGCAATCCATCCCTCTCTTAATTTTCCATTATTAAATATTTCTATAGGGCTTGATGAATAAACAGTACTTTTTAATTCGTCATTTAATACAATACGCTCTCCACCTGTATACACATAAGGGAGTCCAATATGATAACGTTCCATCATTGGATAAAACATGTTATTTTCAAGCCTATGACTATTTAAACGAGTTAAGTTCCAATATTGGACTTGTATTTCACCGTCAGTATAAAAAGATACTTGACAAATCATAGGATCATTAAGTCCATCAACATAAAAAGGCCCGATTTCCAATACAGTGAAGATATCATTATGTTCCTCAAATTTTCTCCAAGAAATAGAAATGTTATTATCGCCCACTTTGGGTACAATTTTTTTATCTATTGGAAGTACATAAGGATACAATCCATCTTTTCCATATTCAGGAAGAACAGATTGATTATGTTCACCTAAAAAAATACGATTGTCTCCAATTATTGTGACACCGTCATAGGTTTGGCCGCCATAGTTAATTTTGTGTTCAAACTCAATATAAAGTCTCTTATTGTCACTAGGCATAACCTCCGTTTTAAAAGGCTTTGTTATAACATTAGCTTGAATATTAGCATAACCAGGAAGTCCAAAATTATAGGATTTTCCTGGTATTGGCCCTCTTTTAGCCCCTTCTAGTTGAACTATAGGTTCAGCAGCAATAGCGGAAGACAACCATATCAAAACAGTAAAGAAAAATGTTAAAATAGATTTATACAACATGACAGCCCCTCCCTACTCAATAACACATTCTGGTTGAACATCTAAAGACTTTGCAAATAAATAACCCCGTACATAACATCCAGAAGAAAGACGCATGTCTGCATTAGGAGCGACAATTACAGCATTTATTTGCACCATTGTTTCTACAGATACATTTTGTCCAACATAAACGAAGAGATCTCCTTTCTTGTCATTTTGTTGAAGCTTATTTTCATTTCCAAGTCTAAGATTTTCTGCAATCCATATTCGTGTACCTGGAGCAAAAATCATATTAACCTTTGAATCCGTATAGAAAGACTTAAAGTAATAATCTCCAGCTTCAAAATACACTGTTGTTTCACTTCTTGCCATAAAGTCCTTATATGAACCAGCAGACATATTTATAGACTGTTGCGGTTCTACAATAATTTCAGAAGAGCCATAATTAACACTATATGTAGGTAATGGAGGTACATTCAAAACATTTAGCTTTGTTGCAGATTTATATGTTGCACCATCTTGTATTTCAAAAACATTAACATAATACACATTATTAACGTTTGCTCTATTTCTGAGAAGAATAGAATTACCCGAATATATATTGTTTGTTGTAGATGTTGTAACGCCAATATTTACGTATGCACCAGCAAAAACATCTCCAGCAACAGATACTCTATCAGCAATATTAATATTTCCTGTAGCATAAATCATTGCCGATGTAATTCCACGAATTTCCTTAGGAACATTTTCTGAGATATCTGGATTAGGTATATCATCACCTTCTCCATCGTCTTCGTCATCACCAATTGGATTAACATACCAAGGTAGCTCTTCTGGATCAAATGACGGATCAATTTTTGCTGGATTTATTAAAATGACATTAACAACTTCGCCTTCTTCATTGATAAACTTGGCATCAGCTGGAAGTTTATCAATAGGAATTTCAATTGTCCCTGGAACAACATGCTCTACACCGTCAAAAACAAAAATCCAACCACTTTCAAAATGAATATCAAAAGTAATAACATTAATAGATGGGTCAATTACAGTCGGTACAATATTAATTTCTAGAGTATTTGCATCTATTATCTTTGTTATTCCAACAGCCATTGAGCTAACAATTCCGTAGAAAGGATTTGGCCTCTTTTTCCTATTCAATTTAAGATTATAAGAAAGAATGCTTTCATCTTTTCCTACAATTCTAACCTCGATATTATTAACTCCTTCAGCTATAGGAACACTTACAAAATCTGAGTAATTGTTATAAGCTTTAATAAGCCCATTTTTATTGTAAAGTTGAATTTCCTTCAAATCTGTAGGAGTTCTAGGTGTCGCCTTAAAACTAAACTCATTTGCTTCAACAACATTCGCTTTATAATTCAAAATATACTGCCTAAATGCACAAGACGCATTAAAATTCAGATCATTTGTTTCGAAAGCCGATAAAGTTAGATCGAGTGCATTGTTTTGATTGTAATGCATTCCAACAATTTTATTTTTTTGAGATGGTTTGGATGAGTGGAAGATAATAAATGGATTTCCTTTTTCATTTACACCTAAATCAGCACTTTCTTGATACTTTTGTGGATATGCAAAAGCAGGATTTCCAACAGAAAGCCATCTGTTATTTCTATAAGAAATTACAGATAGCATATTGTTATTTTCAGAGTTTCTAAACATAATATAAGGAACGGATTCACTTGTACCTGGAACATTTTTACGAACTTCAAAGTCAAAATCGTCGTTCTCATTAAGATATGCCACAATTTCCTGTTCTTTTTGAACACTCTTGGAATGATAAGCTGTTTTTATTGAGTTATCTTTCAAAGTATTCCATTTCAAGTATCGATTATAGAATTGACCATTTACAGTTGCATTAGTTAATATCTCGCCCTTGAATACAGTTAACACCTTATAGGATTTAACTCCTGATTTTTCTTCATCATTTTCCTCTTCATCGTCACTGAGATTCATTTCATAGATAACTGCCAAGTATAGATTAGTACCATCAGAAGCAAGTTTAATGCGATCCACATTTTCAATGGCATCAAAAATATTATCCGTCCAAGAAAGAACGTCACCATAATAAATAGGCTCATTATTTTTTTGACTTACGCCAGACCATATTTGTTTACCGCTTGAATTTTCCGAAGCTTCATAAAGCTGCTTAATATAGACAAAAGGAACGGAATATGAAGAAGCAACATCATCATTTTCTTCCAAAGCATCATTTTTCAACATTTTTGAATTAGCAAGATAGGCAACAAAAAGCTTATTATTTGGACCAACAACGATATCAGAAGCAAAAACTTCTCCATCTTCAACGACACCAGTTTTGTATGATGTTATATTTCCAAGAGAAACATTTACAGACTTTGTTTGTATGTCCGCAGTAGTGTTGTAGCTATCAAATACAGGCGTCGAACCTAAATCATCAAAATCACTTTTTGAATTATTCCACACCCTTGTACACAAAGAATTATCACTTACAAGATTAAACTTTCCATTATTTCCAACTTCATCACTGACATACAGATTCCTGTTATAGAGAAGAACTAGGTTATTAGAAGCATTTTCTAAGAGTTTCACATCACTTACACGTAATTTTTTCTTTGAATCATTGTATTGATTCCAGGTAGTCCCTGATTTATAGAACATCCTTGGATACTCTAAATACATTTCATAAGGTTCTATTTCTGGGACATAAGTCAAATAGGATTGATATTTTCCAACTGCTGGGAAAAATTCAGATACTTCATTTGTAAACAAAGCCGTGTTAGGTACATTCCAATTGTTTCCAGTATAATCGGCACTATGCAAAAGCCTGTACTTATCCTTATATACAATTTTCGAGGAATCTAGATTGCTTTGATATTTTGGTGCTTTCCCATAAGCAAAACCAGTAATATCGCCATATTCGACCCAATCATTTTCTTTCTTTTTTATATTAAACTTATAGACTTTACTATCATACGGAAAAACATCTATTTCTAAAATCCATGACTTAGCCTCAGCAAAAGAAATAACGGGATACGACAATTTACCACAACAAGAGGATTCCCATTTTCCAGAACTTCCAGTTGCATACAAACGATATCGAACATTATCGGATGGATCTAATGTTTCAAAATCAACAGAAACACTAACATCAGACAAGGAGTATGTTGCTTCATAATTATTTCCTGTTGGGATAACATTGAATTTACCATTTAGCTTCAAATTTTTTAACAAATCAGAGCCATTAGGGTATTCAGAACAATTTCCATCCACAATCGTTGTTCTTGAGGCAAGATAAACATTCCTTTCAGCGGTTTCGGAATAAGTTTCTATTTCTCTTCCTAAACGATCAAATTTCACGTAAGATCCAATTCCTCGATTATCCACAGTGGTCTGAATTTTATCCCATTCATCATTCCAAAAAGAAGCTGTAGAAGTAGCCTTTACAGGTAAAACACGTATATCTTGTAAATGAATAGAAGAAGTAGAATTTGTTTCTAAAGAGACCGTTGCTGTTCCACCCGTTAAGTCAAAAAACCATTCAATATTATGCCATTTTCCAACATCTTTTAAATCTTTTGGTTTTGTATTCCAAGTATATTGTTGTCCATTGATAGAGACCGTAAGTTTTTCATCATTTATTGTATACTGAACCCATGCGGAAAAACGGTATTTTTCATTACGTGCTTTTAAAATATTACCACTTAAAACCTTAGAAGAATTTAATTTCAAAACTTTTTTAGAAAAACGCCCATAGTTGGACAAATCACTTCCAGCCTCTAAATCTATTGCATAACCAGCCAACTCTTCAATCTCACAGTTGTTCCAATTAACAATATTGCAACTTTCCCCGGAAAGCATCAATCCTTCATCGATGCCACAGTTAGCAGTATTTCCATACATTTTTCCATTATTTTTATTTTCTAAGAATGAAGCAACCTTTATCTTTCGTGGTCCTTCCTCTGTTTCAACAACCTGATTATTCACATATTTTGTATTATGAGATTGTTGTTCCCATTCAACAAAACTTGTATTAGCAAAGGCAATATAACTGATATAAGAATCGACCATTGCCTGAGAATTTTTCTTTTTAGGCGTATATTTCCATGACGATGTTGTCACATAGTTATTATTAACTAACTCCATTCCATTCGCTGTACCAGATACAACCATTCCTTCACTACAGTTAGGCATGCAAGAATAACTTCCAGCCAATACATTGATGCGATTCTGATTATTTAACTGATCGACAATTGGCTTAGCTGAATCGAAGTAAAACATATAATCGTTAACATATCTGTATACTTCCTCAGTTGTTCGATTTCCTATTTTCTTTTCAACTTTTTGAATCAAACCATTCTTAGGAGAATAACTATTCTTTGTAACGGTTTTTAGACCCCTTGATATTTGAACTATTTGGGATGGTTTATCAACATAAACAGGATATAAATCAGCATCCTTTCTATCTCTAATATATTTCGTTCGAGATTCAGAAATGATGCCTGAACCCTCTTTTCCAATTTGAACTTCCCTGCAAACATTTCCAACGGCAACATTTTCATCCACTCCGTTATTTGGAGGTAAACAGAGATATCGTTCTACAATACCTGCACCATTAGGTAATTCGACCTTCATTACATCCATCATCGGAGAATTTGAGATTGGATCATAATCTATGTAATTATCTTTATTCCCACTAGATAGAAAAGAATACTTATAAGATAACACTTGATCCGTTACAGGCTCTAAAATTCTTTTTTCTCTTACCAAATATGCACCAAACGTTTTAGAAAAAGAATTATTCACTTTATGGAAAATTTTAGTTTTATTCTCAGAAGAAGCAGCAAACATATCGCCTCCAAGAGAATAAATGTCTTCCATTTCGTATCCATTTAACTCTTTCTCTAGATTCTCTTTTACCCAAGAAGTTCCATCCCAAATCCATACATAATGGCTTTTTCTATGTTCTAAGAACCAATCATTCCCAACTATAAAGCTTCTTTGATCTGAATTACCTAATTCATCTTCGAGAGATAAGCCCTCCCAAGAGCCATTCTTTTTATGAAATAGCTTTGCTCGAGATTCTTTATGCATTGTCGTATACCATTTTCTTTGGTATGCTCTTCCTGTTACAATAAAATCATTACCGCCTACTCCTGCCCAATAATATTTTTTGTTCATACTCCATGACTTTAGAAGTTTTTCAAAAAGAGCTTCTGGATTCCAAGAACTGCCGTCAAACTCAAAAATTCTAATAAATCTATTATCACTATAACGCACTACATAATAATCATCACCAGAAGCAACAACATTAGCTGGATCAGTATTACTAAACGAGTATCTAAGTTGACGTACATAATCATTTCCATTCCAATTAAATAATTGAACTCGAGAATAATTATAAAAACTTGTTCCTTCGCCAGCATCTAGTAATGTTGAACCATTAAATATAATACTATTTTCTGAATCAAATCCATTCCCAAAATCACTTCCTTCTTTAGGAATTCCGTTAACTATATCATACACTTTATAACCTAGGCAATTGCCTGTACAAAAAAAACCTCCATCTTGATATACAACAAGAATTTGGTTTTTATTAGGATAGACTAGAAAACCACTTCCATCATTATCTTCAATGTCATCTAATATAAAATAATTAGTTGACACTCCGCCCCACTTACTCCACACTAAAGAAATTTTTAAAAACCCATCATTAATACCTGCACCTTTTTTATCATCTAAAGTATACTTTAAAACGTAATCAGGCCCTGCAACTAATCTCTCAGTTTTTGGATCAGTAATATCTAAAGGGCTATCAAAATGAGTAGTGTATTGAGTTGGCTCACATACCGTTTGCCATTCTTTTCCATTCCATTGATAAACGTAAGAAGTAGTTTCTTTTTCTCCTTCTTTCAAAGCCAAAAACCAGCCAGCATCACCAAAAGAAACACTATTAATATTTTTTGCCGCTTTGCCAGGAGCTAAAACCCACTTTCCTAGTTGACGAGTATATATCATCAATTCGCTGTCACTATTTTCCCCAACTAAATAATTCGTACCATCCTCAAGCAAACCTCGGCCAAAAATTTTTTTTAGAGGTAACTCCTCTACATGGCCACTTCCCATGGATTCATACCAATAAGTATACTCTACCCATCCACAATTTTTACCTTTAATACTATGTAAAGCACCTAATGGATATGCTGTACTTTTATCTTCTATTGTTTTAGATTGTTCAACATCCGTATAATAGGAATAGTTTTCGTAATCAATTTCTTTTTGGTCTTTATTAAAAAAACGAATCGATGATAGCAAACGCTTTACATACGGCGTTCCTTTTTGTAAAGGAGAATAGCACAAAGTAACCTTTCCAATAAAATTGTCTACATCTACTTTTTTTTGAGGTCCATATATATCAATTTGAGTCAAGTATTTGCGAACAATTTTTTCTTTAAACATATCAGAACCTTCTTCAGGTTCGAATTCATCGCCTTTATTATCAATATATTCTCCTTCAAAATCTCCAGTTCCTTTATCTTCATATGAAAATTTTATATGGCTACCATCAGAGGCGTAAACACCCGTCAAGTAATTTTCCTTTGTATATTTCGAATGAGACCTCCATTTCTGTGGAGCACCACCATCAGTTTCTTTAAATCGGCCTTCTAAACCCTCCATGATCTGAAGATAATCGTATACAAGAGTATTTCCATCAAGATCTTCTTCTTTTGAAAGATTCCATGCAACAGGGTAATATGAAGAAGCGCCTCCAAGAGTGGATTCCATATAACCGTTTGCTGTTTTTTTCTTTTCTCCGTCCATATAAGACAACCAAATAAGATCATATTCCGTAGCTTTATGAATAGGATTAAAAAGAGTATTAGCTTCGTTAATGTCACCGTATGTATGAATAATACCTTCAGTGTCTGTAATTTTCCAGCCTTTAACATATTTCCATATTGTATTATCAATAGAAGCGTCTGTAGACTCCCCTACAATTCGTTCAATTTTCCAATATGGGTTACCTTCTATAACCCAATTTTCAGTTGTAGAAGTTGAAAGAGCCTTAATTCCAAGATTTTTTCGCCACTGAATTTGGTCAAAAATTTTATAACGATTTCCTTCAGCTGTAATGAGATAATAGATATCATCGTCAAGAAAAGCATTTTCCTTACAATCGCAGACAATTTGAGAACGGCCTAAAGACCAACCAAGACCAACGATACCAGATGAAATTTCTTCATTCTTTGTTTTAACATCTTTAAAAACGTTACCTGAATAATTGAGGATAAACCTAGTCCCAATTTGCCCCACAGAAATAGATGCAAGATCTTTTTGCAGTGCTATTGTACCCGTCATTGGGTTAATACCACCTTCTGGACTCATGTATTTGCTAAAAGCACCTACATTATTACTTGCATTTGCAGAAATTAATCCAATCAAAAAAAATAAAATCGTTATTAAGCGTCTTTTCATAAAATCCCCAACCTTTAATAAGAGATGCCAAATTATAACTTTTTTTTATTAAAAAAAAAGAATGTTTAAAAAATATTACTATTATTTGTAATAAATAATAGGAGCATTTGATATGAATAGTAAAATCATTCTTTGTTTATTTTTGGCTGCTTTATATGCCTGCGATAGTGATAATTCAACAAAACCTGTTTCAGAACAGCAAGATGATTCTTTATCAAGTTCTGTAGAAAATAACCTTCCTCTTAGTTCTTCGGAAGTTGGTAGTTATTCTTCACCAGATAATGATATCGCATCTTCTTCATCGTTTCTCTCATCGTCTTCCGAAATCGAAATTTTATCTAGTTCTAGTAGTAAAGTTTACAACAATTACGACCCTATCACTGGAATTCTTACCGATGAACGCGACGGAGAAACCTACAAGACGGCAAAAATTGGGAATCAGATCTGGATGGGTGAAAACTTAAGATACCTGAGGGATGATACTGTTAGCTGTTACCATTGGGATGACGAAATTAGCGACTCAATTGCAAAGAAATATGGCCGGCATTATTCTTGGATAATAGCCACACAACTCCCTTGTGATAAAACAAATGTTTTTGCTTTTTCAGGAGAAAACCCTATTATAAAAGAACCTCACCAAGGTGTATGCCCTGACGGCTGGCATGTTCCGTCACATAGGGAATGGCAAGAATTATTCAATACAGCACCTCTTCAATCCCTTTTATCCACAGAATGGACCGCTCATTCATTTGGGTATAACGGAACAGATGATTACGGCTTTTCACTTCAATTAGGCCGCGATGAAGTAGAAGATTACCAAGAATTTATTCTTCTTGATGAATATCAAGCTAATCAAAGCTACTCACTTGCTGTATACCATAGCGAAAACGGCGTTAATATGGAAAAAGGCCCAAAGTATATAACAGATGCTTATTTGCGTTGTCTAAAAGATTAGTATTTATACAAATTATATCTTGGAAACCTTATTCATTGATTTTTGGTCGATAGTCCAAACATCTGTTTGTGCATTAAAAATTTTTTTACATTAATACGAAAGTACTAAAGCCCTCGGCATAGATGACAATCCAGCCGCCTGCTTTATGGGCGCAACGGCTTGCCTTATAAGGAAATAGGTTCATTAACGAATCTGAATTTTCACTATTAAAAGTCCATGTTCCTTTTGGATCACAGCGTATAGGGTACTCTTTTAATAATTTTTCGGCCTTACTTTTTTTTACAGTCTCTTCAAAAAAATCTAATGAACGAGCCCGATAATCATTGTGTAAAATAAATCCATTCGTAAATAGTCTTAATGCAAATACAGAGAAAATACTCATCAATGCGATGGTGACTAGTAATTCAATGAGTGTAAATCCTTTGTTTCTTTTTTTCATGGGTAAATACAGTATGTTAAAGTTCTTGTGCTGTCTTGGTTATTTCTTACGGAATACGCCTTAACGCAAATTTCTTCATTATCCTGTTCTGTTTTTAATATGGTTTGCCAAACAACGCCCAAACTATCTGTATATATATATATAGTATCTTTTGGTTCTTTCATTAAAAGGAGTGTCCTTTTACTAAATTCTCGGCCCGTATTTTGGATATGAGTTTTTTGAGACATTGGATTTCGATGTAAAAAACCTAATATCAAGACTCCTGTGGTTCCAAGAATCACAAATCCAACAAGCAACTCTATAAGTGTAGCGCCTTTTTTATTTGTATTCATAAGTTAGCTCTCCACGCATTCGAAAAGCATCTGGAACGAGTATTGTAATAGAGGTATCGGATATTATTTTTCCGTTTTTTAAAAAACCTCGCCAAAAAGTACCTGATTCTTCAAATCCTAAATAAGAGGCAACGACACCTCCCCTAACTTCTCCTTGAATCTCAATATTTCCATTGACAATAACAAGGCCTCGTAATTTTACAGCTTCTTTGATTGAAACGCTTTGTCCTGGTAAAGAAGAATCCCAATGGTCTCCTAAATATAATACAAGAGCTTCTCCTTCAAATCGAATCATATTGATATGTCCAACATACTCAACAGGGCCTTTTTTTTGGCCGAGTAATGTATAAACAGTCTTTTCAATTTGTTTTTTTTCCAAATTGATGGTGATTGTGTCTCTCGCTAGTACTTCGCCAGAAATTAGGGCTTCTTCTTCTAATTGGATTGTATTTGCTGTAAGTAATGCTTTTTTTAAGTTGCTACGGCCACGTACAATTATTTTTTCTGCAAATAATCGACAGCTTATACAATTTGCATCTCCCTGTATAACGATACTTTTACAATAGTAGTCTCCGCTCAATACATCCTTAGCATCAAACAAGCACTTATTTTTTGGGATGTTTCTTTTTGCATTTATAAAATTTCTCGTATTTTCTGGGTAAAAGGCGATGGAATCCCATAAAGGATTGTTCTCCCCTATGGTATCCCCTTTAAAAGTCGCTAAAGAAGTCGCAGGCATTTTATAATGGGTGCTTTTTTCTACTCGTGGATGATGCATAGCGACGTTTCCATCAATGGACGCTTTTCCAGCTAGGGCTATTGATGCGCTTGGATCTAATAAAGTGAATGCTTGCTTATTTTTTAATAAATACCCGATTCTAAAAACTAGGGAGTCTTCTGGCTTATTAGATTTTACTTTTGCTATGCCAAAGGAGCCCTCTTGTTCTACTGCCACAGAAAAAACAACAGCGGAATCCGATGAAGCATGCTTCAATTCTGAAGTGCGCCAAGGTTCTTTTGATTGTTTTATTTTTTTGCTAGTATACTCTATGCCGCTTAATATTGAAAATTCTGCCTGTGTTTTTTGATACCGACGCCATTCTTCATTCTTTTCTGTTAATACCATTTGATAAAAAGAATTAGCTAAAAAACCGAGGATTAATAAAATACCCAACACTAAAGGAATCACTATTCCCTTTTTATTTTCTGATTTCAAATAAAACACCAGCATATTCTATGGTGACCGATTCGCTTGTAATGCTTTTAATTTTTACAGACCAGATTTCTTGATCTACTCGAACAACAGAAGTTGATCCTTTATATCGTAATATGGCGACTGGACGATCTCCAGGTAAAATGGCGTCTAAGGTAATTGCTGGTTTTGCAACGATAGGTTTTTCTGGTTTTGTATTTTCAACAACAGCAACTGTTGGCTTTGTATTTTTTATTGTCGGTCGATATATCGAAGGTATCGAAAAAGGATTTTTTAATTCTTTGGGTGGTGCTTTTTGTTTTTTACTTAAACGAGTGATATCTTCTATAGACATGGTTGCCACCGTATTTTCAATTAACGGTTTAGAGCTTGGCAGTTTTTCTGTCATTCGAAAAATAAAAACGCCCCAAAAGACTAAACCAAACATTAATAATAAAGCAATCCATCGATTCATGGTAATGGCTCCCGCACAAATACTGATAATTCAACTGATGCTTTGGCTCGTCCAGTGTCTTCTCGCTCCATACGAATAGTGGATACCTTTATGCATAAATCACTATTTTCTACATCTGTTAAAAAGCGATGGATTTTTGGAAACTCTCCTAAAGCCTGAAATACAACAGGGTATTCTGTGCTATGTGTTTTTGACTCTGGTTCTTGAGTCGAAAGATCTAATAAAACAAGTTGGTGTTGCTGCGATAAATCTAAAAGTAATTTCAATATATCGGAAGCCGATTTATTCGTCCCTAAAAAAGCATCCATTTGTTTTAAGGTGACTCGATATTCTTCAAGTAAAGAATCCGTCACTACGTGATTTTCACCTACTTGATGAAGAACCTTCATTTCATTTACGGTTTCAAAAAAGCGAACTCCCACTGAATTTGCTAAAGGCAGCAAGGCTTTAATAAAAAAGAAGACAAATACAATGACAACGGCTATAGAAGAGAGGATATACCGATAACGCGAAATCATAAAGCCTCCTCTGCAACAAGGTCAAAACGAACGACGGCCTTTTTCTTCCAACTTGTTTTTTCAGTAGTCTTTAAGCGTACTCGAGTGAATATAGAAGATTTTTCGAGCCTAGAAAGATAGAGGGAAACCTCCTCTTCTTGAGAAGCATAGCCTTGTATAGAAATTCGGTTCCCTTGTATTTCTATCTGAGAAAGCCACATGTTGTCTGGTAAAGTTGAAACTAGTTCTGTTAAAGAAGAAGAATGACGTGTTCTTTGCATTAATAAAGACTCTAGTTGTATTCTATCTTTTTCAAGTTTCTGAGTAATCAAAGCCATTTCTTTTCTAGCTTCTATTTTCTTTTCTAATTCTAATTTATCTTTTTGAGTATAAAAACTATAGACATTCATTAATAGCCAAAGAATAACTACTAGAGCTAATGACGCTAAAGAAAATAAGCCGAAACTCTTTAGTATCTTACGAAACCAATCGATTTCACGTAAACGCCCCATAGAAGACTTCTCCATTTTTTGCATCCAAGCATCTTCTGCAAGTCGTTTTAAAATGTCCTCTTGTAAAGAAATGGAGTTTACTTTTTTATTAATCTTTGCAGAAACCGTTGTAGCATCTAGTATCTCATTTTCTATTAAAGAAATCGAATAATCATTAGATAGTGGGTAACGATTGGTATAAAATTGATTTAAAAATACATCCAACCGATTTGCATCTTCTAAAAAACGATGACAAGATAAAAAGGCTCCATTATTAAAAACCCATATTTCAAAAAATGTTTTTGTCACCCGAATAAAAATCTGTCCATTTTCTTTTTTATCTAAAGGAAAATAGCTCGCATATAAAAAAGCCGCTGGAACAACACTTATAGGAATAAATCCTTGTTGTTTTATTTCATTCATCAAATCATCATATCGTCTTTTTCCACATATCGCTACCGCATTTTCACTCAAGCTTTCTATTACTTGTAATTCAGAAACAGAAATCCCTGGTAAAAAATTGGCTTCATTTGGGCTAGATTGAATTTGATGATACTCTTCTAGAGATAAAAAACGATAAGGTATTGAATCTTCAGCCACCAAAACGCCATCTAAAGAAGACCCATGTAAAATAAGGTATTGGAAACATTCTTCTAAGGTGCCTTCAAAGTAATCCAGCTTTTCTATTGACTTCCCGTTCTTCAGCCATCGAATTAATCGAGTTCCAGAAGTAGAAATTTCTATGGTCCACCAAAAATTGCCTAAACACAGGTTTAAATAATTCATTTCTTTATTTCACTATTTTTCTCAATCTCTTTTTCAATATCAACACTTCCCTCACTACCATAATAAATAGAAGGCGTGACAAAAATGAGCAATTGACTTCGACTCACAACATGTTCTACATTACGGAACAACCAACCAATTATTGGAATAGAACCTAAAAAAGGAACTTGTTTGAAAACATCCGTTTCGGACTCTTTAACCATGCCGCCTAATACAATGGTTTCTCCATTTCTTAAGCGAACAGATGATTTTACGTAGCGTTTATTTAATGTAGGCATTTCTGAAGAGTTAAATGATTTTTCGGGTTCAGAAAAATCAGGTACTATTTCACAAGTAATCTCCCCTTCGCCAGTAACATACGGTGTAACTGTGATATTGGAATTGGCTTCTACTTTTTCAAATCGTTGTGTTGTTTTAGCGGTGAGCGCATCTCCCTGATTGTAATCCACTTCTGTCGTTAACATATAATATTGAGTTTGCCCAATAGTGAGAACAGCCGTTTCTCCATTAAGAGTGGCTATTTGCGATCTCGCTTTTACATTTAATATTTTTTCTTGTTCTAAAGCATGAACCTTGGCTATAAAATTTTTAGGTAAAGAAATAACATCTCCTAAACCGATTTTACTTAAACCACTTTGGAGTTGATCTCGATTAAAAACAGATTCCACAGCAGGGAAAATGGTTTCGGAACTCTGCACCTTTGATGCATCCCCTAATAATAAGTCCAACCCATAGCTACGCCCTTTTTCCATATCGATATCAACAACCAATACTTCAATCAAAATTTGAGGTACAGGTAAATCTATTTTTTCAACATATTGAGAAATGGCATCTAAAACATCATACGTTCCTGTTGCAATCAAAGCATTTTGTGAGCGAACCACTTGAATTTGAATCGATTTAGTAAGGGTCGAAGGCAATAATTTGATTACATCTTCTGCACGTAAATGCTTTAAGCGAATTAGCAAAGAATTGTCTGCTGTTTGCATTTCATGTGGGCCAATAAAATAAACACCATTTCGTTCCCAAAAAGTATAAGAGGTTCCCTTAAATAAGAATTTTAAAACATCCCGGATGGAAACACTATCCATTCTTGCAGTCGCTTGCCCTTCTAATTTTCCATAAACAACCGTATTCATTTTAGCTTGAGCAAAAATTTCTCCTATTAATAGAGCTAAAGGAGCATCTAATGCTTCGACCATCATTAAAGAATCTTTATATAACTTGACTCTAAATTTTCCACCTTTGTTGCCACCCGCATTATCGCCTTTGGCACCACCAAAATCCCACGAAGGCCTTGCTAATGTGAATAAGCCCTTTTCTTCTCTTAATTCTAAACCTTGCCCATCGGCAATAAGCTTCATGGCTTGATCAAAAGGCAATGACTTTAAGAAAACATTGACTTCTGCATTTATTCCTGGTTCAATAATGACATTTTGATTTGTTTTTTCAATAATACTACGCACTAATTTTTCTAAAGGTGCTTTTTCAACATCCACACTTAAAAGATTTTTTTCCCAAATAATTTCAAAACGTAATTCTTTAGGTTTAGGAGGTGGTGGTGGAGCCTTTGGAAGTGGTTTACGTACGGAAATGACACCATGATCTACAGAATAGATATAACCATTTCGAGATAATAAAATCTGTAAAGCATCTTTTAATTTTTGCTTATTAAAATTAACGGTGACAGGTCCTTTTACTTCTGGATCTAGAAATAAATTCAAATCATATTGTACTGCTAAACCTTGAAGAAGATCTCTAATTTCAGTGTCTTTTACATTCAAACTAGAAATCATCAATGAATCAGAAATCGGTAAATCCTGAAGAACATCTTCAGCATAAACTGCAATTGCTGTACAGAAAATAAATAAGGTTATTTTTATCTTATTCACGAACATTTTTTAATCTCCCATGGCCTCAGCAAGAACTTCTGCTTCAGTGGTCCAACCTTTTAAAATTTTATCATGACCATCTTCTGCTAATGTGGTCATTCCTTCTGTTTTTGCAATTTCTTTGATTTCTCTTAAAGAGCACCCAGAATGAATTTTTTCTCGTATTTGCTCTGTCATTGGCATCATTTCATATATCCCTAAACGCCCTCTAAAGCCAGTTCCCCCGCAAAACAAACACTTTTTTTGTTCTGCTGGATTCCCTTTACAATGGCTACAAATACGCCTTACAAGACGTTGAGCCATAATCATATTTAGTGATGAGGCGACTAAAAATGGTTCTATTCCCATATCAATTAATCGAACAATCGCCGAAGGAGCATCATTTGTGTGTAATGTGGAAAAGACTAAATGCCCTGTTAATGAAGCTCGAATAGCTAATTCAGCTGTTTCTGAATCTCGTATTTCTCCAACCATAATGACATCTGGATCTTGCCTTAATAACGTTCTTAATGCAGAGGCAAAAGTAAGATCAATTTTGGGATTTACTGCCGTTTGAATAATGCCTGGGATTTTATATTCAATAGGTTCTTCTATTGTTGAAATATTAATTTCTGAAGAACGAATCATTTGTAATAAAGTATAAAGAGTCGTAGTTTTTCCAGATCCCGTGGGCCCAGTAATCAATATCATTCCATAAGGTTTTTTTATTTCTTTCTCTGCCAATTGAATATGCTTAGGCAACATTCCTAATGCCGATAAATCATGTATTACGCTACCCTTATCTAACAATCGCAATACTATTTTTTGACCATAGTCTGTAGGTAAAGCTGAAACACGAATATCCACTTCTCGACTGCCGTCATTAAAATGGATTCGCCCATCTTGAGGTCGCCGACGCTCTGCAATATCCATTCGAGACATGATTTTAATCCTAGAAATAACTTCTGCAATTAGCCGAACAGATAGTTTTCTTACGATGACTAAAACACCATCTTTTCTAAAACGGACTAATAGTTCTCGTTCTCCAGGTTCAAAATGAATATCCGAAATTCCGCCATGCATGGCTTCAGAAATAATCTCGTCAACTAATCGAACAACTGGGGATTGCTGCGAAGTTGTATTAATAAATCCTTTAGCATTTGTTGAAGTCATTGTATGGCAATAGGCATCAATCCAT
The DNA here is from genome assembly GCA_012515825.1 of Fibrobacter sp. Taxonomy (GTDB): domain Bacteria; phylum Fibrobacterota; class Fibrobacteria; order Fibrobacterales; family Fibrobacteraceae; genus Fibro-01. The sequence continues at coordinate 5,258 of JAAYXQ010000076.1, read as the reverse complement.
TCTAAAATCCGTTCCGATGTGGATTGAAATGGTTGAATCCAACACCCTGTAATGGCCTGCAAATCAGCCATTAAATCAAAATCATCAGAATCAGAAAAGGCAACTGAAAGAACATGATCTTCTTCATTTAAGCTAAAAGGAAAAAGAAAATAACGTTGCATTATTTCTAAAGGGATTAGCCTTAAGCAAGCGGAACTTGGAGCCGATTCTAACTCTAATAACATTATTCAGATACCGAAGGTTTTAATACTACTTTTAGTGCACAAAGTACTTCTGAAGCATCTGATGTATCTAAAACGGTATGAACCGTATCTGTGGATACATAACCCGCAGCCGTGATTGCAAATAAATTCTGATTAGAGGGTAAAGAATCTAAAAAGGCCCTTCCAGTAGAACTAGTTTTCGCACTTTTTTCAAAATTACTTCCAGAACGGACAGAAACCGTTGCCCCTTCTATTGGTTCTGCATCAACGGAACTCATTACATTCACTGTATAGGAGTATATTTTTTTTTCTACAGAAGATGATCCTACAGGGAGCAATGCAATATTCAATGTTCTTAAAACGACATCTAATGAAGTGTCTGTTACACTGACAACGTCTACTGTATCTGAAGGCTCATAATCTTCCATCGTAATGATAAACTGATTGACATAACTTTCTATCGAAGGAAAAGTCACTCTGCCATTTTCGTTCGTAGATAAAGAAGTTGTAATTAGCTTTTCATCTGTCATTTCAACAGAGGCGTTATTAAGAGCCTCCCCTGTATTCCCATCTCGCACTAATACAGTATACCTTACGGGAATACGCTCCGATGAGGCTTCTTGAAGACATCCCATCAAAAAAAAGCTTACAAGGAGAAAAACAATCCCACTTAAATGAATATAACGACTCATCGAATAGCTCCATAACTCAACTAAATGCAAAAGATAGCAAGAAATAAAACAATCATAATCTCATCAGAGAAAAAAGCTCTTTGAAAACAAAGAGTATCGTTATTTTTGAAAAAACACTTTATTAATAACTATATAGATGGACTATATCCCCCCTAAACTTTCTTAAATCTTCTAAAAGCTAACGCAGAAAATAGTATAAAAGCAAGGATCGAAATGGTAAAAGAAATGATAGGGATGCTTAATCCGCTTAGATATTCTTTGGCGCCCCATTGTACGAGTATAAAGAGCGGGAAAATAATGATGATAGAACTTTGTGTTGCCGAGCGTACTGTTTTTGCTCGAAGAGAAATTAATAGTGAAAAGCCATTGACTAAAAGGCAAGCAGAAATAGCAGCTAAAAGGGTTTTTAAATAGATGGAAAATGTAATGCTCTCTACAAACAGAAAGAAAATGGTTTGTATTGCAATAGCGAAAAATAAAGGGAAAGGGATTACGGCTAAAAACTTGCCAAAAAATAATTCTTTTGCGGTCACTGGAGCAAGTAACAGTAATTCTAATGAATTGCGTTCTCTTTCTCCAGCAAAGCTATCTGCTGTGAGTGGCGAAGCCATTGGTGCCATCATAACGCCTAGCAAGAGCATGATATAGCCCTGAATATCCTCGCTCCCAAAGGCGTCTCCTTGGTTTGAAAATACAATCCACTGAGTCACTATTAATAAAAGAGGAGGGAACAAGAAGGGCACCCAAAAGCGAGGTTCTCTAAAAATCAGACGCCATTCATGTCGAGCGATAGTCCAAATCATTTTTTATTTATACTGGCAAAGATAGCCACAATCTTCTAGTACTTTTAATTTAAAAGATTCATTCGCAGCCACTTCAAAAGATGATCCTTCTGGATAAGGCACAAAATCAGTTTCGTTAGGTAGTTGAATAAACCATTTTCCGCTTACTAATGTCATCACTTCAACGCAAGAGGTTTTAAATTCATATTCGCCAGCAACCATTACTCCAACGGAAAATCGGCCAAAACTGTTAGAAAAGCTGAGAGAGGTTACTTTGCCTTCAAAATATTTATTCACAGGTATCATAGAAATCTCCTTTTCAGATTGATTAATTAAAAATAGTCTTTTTAAATTCTTGATTTTTCAATAAAACGATCAAGAGCATCTTTTTGCCTTAGTGCATCTTGAAAGCCCAATTCATAAAGCTTTTCTAATTTAGCCCCACTTCTCTCTAATCGCGAAATGGCAATATTCTTTGAAGGCCTAAAAACAAAAGCTTTTTTTTCTTGAGCTTGTTTTTGAACATAATCTAACGTTTCGTTATAGACGAGATGCCTTTCTGCAGAAGCATGTATAAAACGAGGATAATCCTTATATTTTTTTTGGATTAGCGAAAAGAAACTGACTGGCTTTTTACGGTAAGTGCTTGGACGTGTTAAAACGACGATATTGTGATCGAAGCCTTGCTTTTCCATAAAACGAATAGGGATGCTATCGCTTACGCCGCCATCTAAATACTTTTTCCCGTCTATTTCTACAATTTTAGAAAGTAATGGTAAAGAGGCAGATGCTCTTAAATAATCCATTTGTTTTTTTAAGTCTGTCATTGGAATGTATTTTGCTTCACCTGTTTCAAGATCAGTACATACGACATAAAAAGGAATTTTGGATTGGGCAAATGTTTCATAATCAAATGGATCGATTTCATTTGGAAGAGCATCATAACAGAAGTCTTTGCCAAAAAAATCACCTGTCTTAAAAAATGATCTAAAGCTCATAAACTTAGGGTTTCTCGCATGAATCACATCAATACGATAATTTCTTTTATATTGCTTAGATATGAAGTTACAGGCATGGGTGGCTCCTGCCGATACCCCAACAACGCCATCGACTTCTATTTTATTTTGCATAAAAAAATCAAGAACGCCTGCGGTATAAGCGCCCCTCATTCCACCGCCTTCAAGAACTAATCCTAGTGAACTCATAAAATCTTCTCTCATCAATAAAAATCAATTATTCTTAATAGTCAAAAAATAGAAGTTTTTTGAGCCTTTTGTGGAGAATAAATACAAGAAATCCATTAAAATAGGGATTTCTTATATTTAATTTTTTTCTAATTTGTGAATCATTATGAGCGAAGAATCTTTATCTATATCTAATAAGCTTGCACAGACTGCAAAAACCCCTAAATACCGTGGTGCTATCTTTCAAATTGAAGCCGATGAAAAGGGCCTTGCTCTTATAGATATTAAAGAATCAAGTCTTAAAGTTTATTTAATGGTAGACCCCGATTCGGATATTATTTTAGAGACTCGCTTTTTCACTTATGGTGGCCCTATTTTTACAGCCCTCGCCGATACGTTTTGTTCTTTAATTCAAAATAAAACGGTGGAAGAGGCTTCTAGTATAAAGATCTCAGAAATTGAAAGCTTACTCAGAGATACTCCCCATACAAAAGCTCTACCAGAAGATGCTGTAGAACTCGAGTTACTACAAAAGTTGATTCTAAATATTAAAGAAGTGTATCCTGAAAAGAAAAACGTGGCTCTGGCCGCTCGTGAAGCGATGGAAACCATTAAGTATAAAACGCAAACAGTCGAAGGCCGTGCCGAAGCCGATGCCGAATGGAACGCTCTTTCTCATGAAGAAAAGCTCCAAAAAATTGAAGATTGCCTTCATGAATATGTTCGCGACACGCTTCGCATGGACGGCGGTGATTTAGAAGTGCTTGCTTTAACTAAAGACAATCGCCTTCAAATTCGATTCCAAGGAGCTTGTGCTGGTTGTGGTTCTGCTATGGGTGGAACGCTCTTCTACATTGAAGACCAATTAAAAAACAATGTATATTACAATATTGTGGTAGAGCCTGAAGATCCTTTTGCCTCTTACCCGCCTCTTACTGATGAAGAGATGCCTAAAACTTTAACACCTTAATTTGTTATGAATGAAAATTATAAATACGGGTTTGTGACAGACATTGAAAATGATGCTTTTGAAAAAGGCCTTTCTGAAGACGTTATTCGACGAGCCTCTAAGCTTAAAAACGAACCTGCTTTTTTATTGGATTTTCGCTTAAAATCTTACGAGAGACTTTTGAAAATGACTCCCCCTACTTGGGGCGAACTCCATTTTCCTCCTGTCGATTTGCAAGATATTGTTTACTACTCGGCCCCTAAAAACAAGAAGCAACATGAATCGATAGAAGATGTCGACCCAGAATTGCTGGCTACTTTTGAAAAGCTAGGCATTCCTCTTGATGAACAAAAGCGCTTAGCGAATGTGGCTGTAGATGCTGTGTTTGATAGCGTGAGTATTTATACGAGTCATAAAAAGAAGTTGATGGAATATGGTGTCATTTTCTGTTCTATTTCAGATGCAGTAAAAGAATACCCTGAATTGATTGAAGAGTATATGGGTAGCGTTGTTCCTGCTGGTGATAATTATTTTGCCGCATTAAACAGCGCCGTTTTCACTGATGGGAGTTTTGTGTATATCCCGCCTGGAGTAAAATGCCCAATGGATCTTTCCACTTATTTTAGAATCAACAATAAAGAAGCTGGGCAATTTGAAAGGACTTTGATTATCGCCGATGCAGGCGCGAGCGTGAGTTACCTCGAAGGGTGTACCGCTCCTGAGTTTAGCAGCAAACAGTTGCATAGTGCAGTCGTTGAATTGGTAGCAAAAGACGATGCTAAAATAAAATACAGCACTGTACAAAACTGGTATGCAGGCGACCGAGAAACAGGGGAAGGTGGCGTTTATAATTTTGTCACAAAAAGAGGCAAGTGCGCTGGTAAAAACAGCCATATAAGCTGGACTCAAGTAGAAACTGGAAGTGCTATTACATGGAAATACCCTGCTTGTTTGCTTGTTGGCGATAACTCCACTGGTGAATTTTACTCTGTGGCTCTAACGAATGGCCATATGCAAGCCGATACTGGTACTAAAATGATTCATATTGGTAAAAATACCAAGAGTACTATTATCAGCAAGGGAATCAGCGCCGATCAAAGCAGCAATGCGTTTAGAGGCCTTGTCGATATTCACCCGAAAGCAACTAACTCGCGTAACTACACTCAATGCGATAGCATGCTTGTGGGTACAGAAAGTGCCGCCCATACGTTCCCTTATATTCAAGTAGCCAATTCTTCTGCAAAAACAGAACACGAAGCAACTACTAGTCGAATTAGTGAAGACCAACTCTATTATTTTGAATCTCGCGGCATTAAAAGAGAAGATGCGATTCAAGCGATGGTCAGTGGTTTTTGTAAAGACGTCTTCCAGGAACTCCCTGGCGAATTTGCCTCTGAAGCAAGGCAACTTCTGACGCTTAAATTAGAACATAGCGTTGGCTAGTGTTC
>JAAYXQ010000075.1 GCA_012515825.1 Fibrobacter sp. | reverse complement strand
AGAAACTGTCGCTTTAAAAATTTATAAAGAAGGGCTTCATTTTAATCCAGATTTTTATTTGGCATTAAAAAAGAATAAACACGCGAATGTAGCTTCGATTTTTGATTATGGATTTTACAGCGATCGCTTTTGGTCTTGCTCTGAATATATTGAGGGAATTGCATCTTCTGCAGTTGCCCCATTCTCCGTTCCTATAGCCTTACATTTATTGAAGGGAATTGTTTCAGGCCTTTCATTTTTAGAAAATCATCATCTTTCTCATGGGGATCTTTCTCCTGATAATATTTTGATTACAAAAGAAGGAAGCCCAGTACTGATTGATGGTGGTATTCAGGGCGTTGGGCATCTTGGTTATGCGGCTCCAGAACGTTTTGAAAATGCTGAGTCTACAGTAAAAAGCGATTTATTTAGTTTAGGAATATTACTTTATTTTTGGCTCACCAATTCTCTTCCTTATGAAAAAGAAGAATACGATTCTATAGTAGAAGAAATTCTTCATATTGAATCATCAAAAATTTCTGTTTTATTACATCTAAAAAACTCTTTTTCAATCGAAGAAATAGGAGCTCTAGATCCGATCTGGAAAGGTTTATTACAGTTGAATTCTGAGGATCGCTTTTCAAGTTTTGAAGAATTAGAAGAACATTTAGAAATAGCTCTTTTAAAACTTTCTAAACAAGCAATCTGTTTAGAAAAATCATATAAAAACTGGCTACTATTTTTAGACGAAAAAATAGTAGAGCAAGAAGTGGCATTAGATCAAAAAGAAGTAGAGTCTCTGAATGGATTCTCTAGTCATTCTATTGTTAAAAAGCCTTTTTTACGTGTTTGGATTTTTTCTTTTATTCTTTTTCTTTTATTTATTATTTCCCTTCTCTTTATATTTGGAGAAGAAAGAAAAAGTCAAAATGTTTTAGAATCTGGAGAACAGATGCTCGAACGAGTTCGTAGCAGAGAAATTCCTTTAGAACCCAAATCAAAAAATAAAGGGATTACAATTGAAAATGTTCTTCGTCCTATTGATATTTTGAATAAGGATTCTTTATGAGTATAGATACGTTGCAAGCCACAGAAGAACTTCTAGATACTTTGATTCATTTGTTAGATGAGTCCAATCCAGATGATTTACTTCCAAAGATTCTTAAGTCTGCCACACAGATATTACATGCGGATGCATCTGTTCTTGAGATTCCAGGAGACGAAACTCTTCTTTTATTTTATCCTGAAAAATCACCCATTTCTTTATCTGCCGTTAAAAAAGCGAAAGGAGAAAATCGTGTCATTCTTTGGAATCAATTAGAAGATGATGATGTGGATCTTTCTCAATCGATTGTACAAAACCAGCTGACAAGTATTATGGTGGCTCCATTTAGAACGCCACAGAGTGAGTCTGGTTATTTATATTTACAACGAAAAGCACGAACAGATTCTTTTTCGGAACAAGAACGTCTTTTATTTGAGTCTTTTGTCACTGTTTGTGAAAAGCTTGCTTTTACGGCTTATGATCGATTAAGAGAAAAAGAATCCCTAGATGTTTTAAAAGGGATTTGCCGTAAAGGTGGCATTATATATGGCTCAGAGCCGATGGTTAATTTAATGGCTCTTGCAGAAAAGTTAGCAGCTCTTCCCTTACCCGTTATTATTCGAGGGGAAACAGGGACTGGTAAGGAACTTTTTGCTCGTTGGCTTCATTCTGAGAGCCCGAGACGAGACATGCCTTTTGTAGCGATAAACTGTGGTGCTATTCCTGAAAATCTGATAGAGTCTATTTTGTTTGGTCATGTAAAAGGCTCTTTTACAGGGGCTATAGAAAATCGAAAAGGGGTGTTTGAACAGGCGGAGGGAGGAGCTGTTTTCTTAGATGAAATAGGGGAACTTCCTCTTTCGATGCAAGTAAAATTATTACGAGTGCTTCAAGAAAAACATATTACCAGAGTCGGTGATAATCGTGAAATTCCAGTCAATGTGAGGGTGATTTCAGCCACTCATGTTGATTTAGAAGAGGCTGTAAAAGAGAAAAAGTTTAGGGAAGATCTTTATTTTAGAATTCAGGTTATGCCTGTGGAAATTCCTCCTTTACGAAATCGAGGTCAAGATGTCATTCTTTTAGCAGAATCCTTTTTGGAAAAATATTGTGCGGAATATGGCCGCGGGCGATTCCGATTAAGTCGGGCTTCAGAAAAAGCCTTGCTAAGTTATTCTTGGCCAGGAAATGTACGCGAATTAGAAAATAAAATTCAAAAATCCTTAATTCAGGCTGTTCGTGGTGTCATTTCACCAGAAGATTTAGGGTTAGAAAATGTTTCTGAACAAGTAAAAAATTCACCAAGAACGCTTAGGGAGGCAAGAGAATCGGCTGAAAAAACTGTAATTCATCAAGCCCTTTTGGATAGTAAGGGGAATTTGACGTTAGCTGCTACCATTCTTGGTATTGATCGAAAAGTATTAAGAGAGGTTATGGAGCGATTAAAAATAAGAAAAGAGGAATACAAAAATTAGTATATTAATATTCAGTTTTTTTATAGAAGGATATATTAACTTTTTTTGTTGGCATAGTTTTTGTTAGAGATATCATATGAAACGTACTTATTATTTCTTCTTGATTTCTTTGTTAGCATCATTATCGTTTGGTGCTGATGACAAAGTTTTGCCTTCACCTCAAATCTCTACCCCCGCCGATAAGCCTGTTTCTTCAAAAAACTGGACTTTAGGTGAAAAAGAAAGCTCAGATTGGCAGAAAATGAGAATGGAAAGGCAAAAAGCTCGAGAAGAAATTTTGTCTAAAATTCGTGAAAGTTCGGGACAAGAAAAAGAACAGCTTCGTCGCCGCCTTTCAAAAAATCGGAACCATGACGCCCGCTTTGATGGGGATTCCCAAAAAAGAATGAAATCTCGTGAACGTACGCCTTTTTTTGAACGTCCAGAGTCTCATAATGTGAGGCCAATGCGAGAGAAAGAATTTCCTCCGCCTTGCCCGGGGGATTGTCATGGCCATTAATGCGTATTGCAGGTATACTATTTTTATTCCTTGTTGTTAATATTTTTGCAGATGAGCAAACATCTTTGTATCGACGTGCTCTAGAAGCGGAATCTTATGGTGATATTGTTAGTGCCGTCACTTTATTAGAAGAAGCTCTTTTAACAGAAGGGGAGTATACTGAAGAAATACTTCAAATATTAAAACAATACTATAATGTTTTGGGAATTGAGTTTATTGATGCTCAAAAGCAACGTCCTTGGCGTTTTGGATTAGATTTTGATGCCATTGGGATTCGTTATACAGAAAAAGTAAATGGTTTAAATTCTAGAGAATGGATCGGGGAAGCTTTTTCCGTTCTTTCATTAGGTTATGATTGGCATCGCAAACAAATAAAACATTCATTAGAAATTTCTTTTTTATCAGATCTATTTTGGAAATCAGATTCTTCTTCTTTAGATACCAATGATTGGGTTTTATCTCCTTCGATTCAATACATATTGATGTCTAAATCTTTTGCTTTATCCACGGGGATTGATTTTACTATCAATGAAAAAGATGGGTTTAATCCCGATGTTTTCTTTTTCTTTGAAAAATATGCCTTTAAAAAGGGTTCACGTTGGTTTGCTTTAGATGCATTTGCTTTTGTGAACAAAATATTAGAAATGCGTTATGGTTTTAATTTATCATGGAACCAAATTCAGAAAAAAGGACTTTCGATATCTACTTCTTTGGGCGCTCAACTGAATGTGGATTCAACGGTTTTTATTCAATGGATTTATGATGATAATTTCTTTGATGGTTTTGATCCCCCATATCTTGATGTGAGTTATTATCAAGGCGTAAAATGGGGCCCTACGCTTAAAGTTAAAACGTCTTATCAATTCGAAAATCCAATAGGAATTGAAATAAAAGGACGTATCGCTCCTTCGTTTCTGTTGAACGGAAAAGATTCTGCTTCCGTTTCTTTTATAGAAGGTGGGTTTGGCGGGTATTTATTTGTTAAGTGGGATAAAATTCGAGTACATGTAGGAGTAGAAGAATTTTTAGGGTATTATTTGGAACGTCCTGAAATATGGAAGGACTATATTCCAAAAACGACTTTATTTACAGAATTTAAAATAGGGACGAGCATTAAATTCTGACGAATTAACCCTCTTCTTGAGTTCTTTGAATTTGTGCTCCTATGGAACGCATCTTTTCTTCAAAGTTTTCATACCCGCGATCAATGTGATAAATACGACTGATGGATGTTTCTCCTTCAGCAAGAAGAGATGCTAAAACAAGTGCTGCACCAGCTCTTAAGTCTGAAGCCATAATAGGAGCACTAGATAAACTTTTGCCACCACGTACATGAGCTGTATTGCCTGTAAGTTGGATATCAGCACCTAAACGTTGTAATTCAGCAATATGGGTAAATCGATCGTTATAAACAGTATCTTGAATCACACTCACGCCATCAATAGTGGCAAGTAAAGCCATCATGGGAGCTTGTAAATCAGTAGGAAAACCAGGATGAGGTAATGTGGTGACGGAGATCGGTTTTAATTTTTTTTGATAGGCATTGACTTCAACCCAAGAATCACCGACAGAAACATCACATCCCATTTCTCTTAAACTACTGAGGAGAGCTTCAATGTGAGACGGATTCATTTTGGTTGTTTTGATACAACCACGAGTCATTGCAGCACCAATTAAATAAGTCCCTGCTTCAATACGATCAGGGATGGTGGCTCCAGATCCTGGATTTAGTTTTTCAACACCTTCAATGACAAGAGTTCTTGTACCACGGCCTTCAATTTTAGCTCCCATTTGAATTAAGTAATCTACAAGAGCATCGATTTCTGGTTCGATCGCGACATTGTGTAGAGTGCTTTTACCTGAGGCTAGAGTGGCAGCCATTAAAACGTTGACTGTTGCTCCAACACTACTGATTGGGAAATGGAACGTTCCTCCTTTGAGGCGCCCTTCACAAAGAGCTTCGACGTAACCATGGGTGACGTTAATAGTTGCTCCAAGAGCTTCAAGGCCTTTCAAATGAAGGTCTACTGGACGAGGACCCCAAGCGCAGCCACCAGGAAGAGACACTCGGCAACGTCCAAAACGACTTACCAGAGGCCCTAGAACGTAGAAACTTGCACGCATGGTTTTAACTAATTCATAAGGTGCTTCAAGATGATTTACACCTCTTGTATCAATATGCAAAGTATGTGATCCACCATCAATTCGACATCCAATGACACGAAGTACATCGGACATGGTTTTCATGTCTTTTAGGTGGGGAGCATTTGTGATTTCAGAAACACCATCGGCGAGAAGAGCAGCTGCCATTACGGCTAAGACGGCGTTTTTAGCACCAGAAATTTCAACTTCACCATGAAGAGGTTGTTTTAATGCTGAGACTAAATAACGATCCATAATGTTTTATTTATCCTTGTCGAAATCACTGTAAACCACACGAGTATTAGCTAAGAAATCATGTAATGCTCTTTTCTTTGGGTCGATTAAAGCGAGGAGATAGCCAATACCATAAAAAGCAAGAGTGAGTTGAGTTATAATGCTATAAACATAACGTAAAAAAGCTTTCGCTAAATTCATCTTAGTTCCATCAGCGTTTTCCACTTTTAGATGAAGTAGAAGTTTACCTAAAGTCCCAGCGTATTTGGTGTGAAAATAAATGGAATAAAATGCTTGAATCAAAAACCAAATGGAGACAAATGTAGAGACTCCTTTGGCCTCTAAAAATTCTTTTGCAAAGTCGGGAGAAAGGGGATTTGACAAGTACTTTTCCATTATGACGTTGATCGTTTCTAGATCAATCCAATGGAGGGCACTTAAAAAATAAACGATTAGGCTACCAAGTAAACTAAGGATGATAAAATCGATAAGGAAAGCCATGGCTCTAATGCCAAATCCAGCAGCATTTTTCTGAACTTTTTTCTTTTCAAGTAAAATTTCAGCAATGGTTTGCTGAATCATTTCATTTACTTTTTCTTCGCTAATAAAGCCATCAGATTTTTCCCAGGTAATCCAATTTTCAAGGCCATTATGCCAAACGAGGGAAGTTTTCTCGATAGTGCCTTGTGCGGCAAGCTCACGCATCTCTTCAATGGTATAAGGACCCTGACGTCGGTCACCTGTTTTAATACTCTTATCTATATAAAACCAATTCATAACAAGGTCTAATTTAGAAACATCTTCCTCTTTTTAAAAAGAAAAAAGCTAATTTATGCCCTCATGAGTATCTTTAAGCCAGGTCAGCGTTATATTAGTGTACATGAACCGGAATTAGGAATCGGCCGTGTTCAAGCTATTCAAAATAAAAACATCATTTTTGAGTTCCCAGCGGTAGGGCAGAGTCGGATTTATAGAAATCATGCGGCACCAGTGGAACGTTATATATTGAATGTCGGAGAAACGGCTAAAAATGAAAAAGGCGTTTCTTTTTTGATTGAATCAGTAGAAAATATTGCTGATTTGATGGTTTATCGCGGCCGTGGCGGCCGAGAAATGAATGAGGCAGACTTAATGTCTAAGGCGGCGGCTCGCCCTGCGGATTTATTCTCTGCTTTGCTAAAAGGGAAAATTTCAGATCTTAAAGAATTTAAGTTAAGAGAAAAAGCTCTAATGCTTTCTACTGAGTGGCAATCGTCCACTGTTCGAGGTATGATTGGACCTCGAGTCGATATGATTGAACATCAGTATTATCTTTGCCATAGGGCTTGTTCTTCTTCTGAACTACCAAGACTGATGCTTTCCGATGAAGTGGGTTTAGGAAAAACGATTGAAGCAGGCATGATTTGGCATGCTTTACGTGCGCGTGGGCGTGTGGTTCGTTCTCTTATTTTAGTCCCTGAATCTTTGAAACACCAGTGGATGGTGGAAATGAAGCGGCGCTTCAATCATATTTTTACACTCGTGGATGAAGGCTTTTTAAGAGCATTGTTTAGTGGTAATGATAAGCCAAATCCTTTTTTACAAGCAAATGAAGTCATTTGTACTGTAGAATTATTAATGGATCATCCCGCTTTAATTGAAGATTTATTAAAGGTAAAATGGGATTTAACTATTGTAGATGAAGCTCATCACTTAGTATGTGAAGATGGTTTTACTAGTAAAGAATATATGCTTGTAAATGCTATTGTTAGCCGCTCTAAAGGGGTTTTACTTTTAACGGGAACGCCTTTACAGTTGCACCCTGAATCGCATTTTAATCGTTTACGCATGCTTGATCCAGCTCGTTTTTCTGACTTCAATGAATTTATTAAAGATCAAGAAAGATACCGAAAATTGGCAAATGATCTTGCCAAGTTACCAACGGATTCAGATAGTCATTTAAGTTGGGATGATCTTTATGAACTTGTTCCTAAAAAGTCATCTATTCGAGAATGGCTTGAAAAAGAAAATTCTAAAGCAATGTCTGCTGGAGAATGGATGCGTCGAATTGTAGATGCTCTTGGAACTGGCTCTGTCGTTTTTAGAAATACTCGAAAAGGGGTGGGTGGATTTCCTAAGCGTCATCTAGATGCGATTGAACTCGCACCTAATCCAAAGTATAGAGAGTGGGTGGCTTTGGTGGCGAACAAGGACCCAGATCATTCGACTGATATTCAAGAAAATGGTCTTCTCATCACCAACTATAAAGAAGGTTGGAATCAAGATGAACGCTTTTTGTGGCTGATGTCTTTCTTAAAAGAGCATCAACAAGAAAAAGTGCTTTTGATTTGTGAAGATATTGCTGTTGTTTCGGCTTTAGATTCTCTGTTAGAAGAGTATTACGGAAAAGGTGCTTATGCGGTATTCCATGAGAATCTATCTATTCTTGCTCGTGACCAAGCCGCAGCATGGTTTTCTGAACCAGAAGGTGCAAACCTGTTAATTGCTTCAGAAATTGGATCTGAAGGTCGTAACTTCCAGTTTGCTCATCATTTGGTTTTATTTGATTTGCCATTAGATGCAGCGTTAGTTGAACAACGCATAGGGCGTTTGGATCGTATAGGGCAAAATCGAGATATCATTATTCATGTTCCTTATGTGAAAGACTCTGCTCAAGAGGTCATGTTCCGTTGGTATCATGATGGCTTAGGAGCATTTACGTCGCCATTAATGAGTGGTGGAGAACTCTTCTTAAAATATACAGATGCTTTAATTGAAGCCTTAGATAATCCAAATGATAATTTGGATTCTTTTGTGAAAAACGTCATCCCTAAAGTACATGAAGATAGTCTTGAACTTCGTAAGAATATTGAAAAGGGTCGAGATCGATTGTTAGAGTTTAACTCAAGAGATCCAGAAACGGCTCGTAAAATTATTGAAGAAATTCAACGACTCGATAAAGACGTTTCGCTGTTTAGTTTTGTTTATGATGTCTTGACGTCTCATGGAGTGGAAATCGAAAAGAGTGCTATTCCAAATAGTTTTGTTTTTTCTGCTGGTCCTCAAGTTGAATCAGGTACGATTCCTGGAATGCCAACATCATCCATGTATGCGCAAAAAGAGGAAGAAGAAAGAGAAGTCGCTTCTTCGACTTTGACTGTCACCAATTCAAGAACGCAAGCTAAGCTTCGTGAAGACATTGAATTTTTAAGTTGGGAACACCCGCTCACACAAGGCGCTATTGATTTGGCGACAGCGATGGGAAAAGGGTCTACGACCTGTTCTATTTGGGAAAATTCAGGGCTTCGTGGATTAATGATGCAGTACAACTTTGTTCTCGAACCATCTGTTTTAGCAGAGTGGGGCTTTTCAGATATTGCAGGGCCCGCTGTACTTCGAGTATTAATTGATGGTGCAGGTGAAAATAGAACTGATTTGCTTGCAAGTCTAGATGAAGGGTCTTCAAAAACGGCCCCGATCCCTCAGGGAAATGCTGCGGTTGCTACAAAGATTCGTTATTTTGCAAGCGAAGGATTTGCTATTGCTAAGCGTGTGGTTTCCATTCAGGTTTCTGAAATATCAGAAAAAGCCTCGCTAGCGGTAGAAAGTCGTTCGGAACAAGAATACCAGAGAAAACAGCATTTGCTTTCTTTACGTGGTAAAGCGGAAAGTGATACCTCGTTACCTATTTTGAGAAAAAATATTCAGGAACGTAAAAAAGCAGCTGCTTTTCCTCAGTTACGCTTAGATGCTGTACGATTAATTGTTTGTCGTTGATAGGTTTTGTTGGTATGAGTGAATTAAGAAAAAAAATATTAGATGAAGCTCGTCGTGTGGTGATCAAAATTGGATCGAGTATTCTTGTCGATTCTAAACAAGGTGGAGTTAATATTCGCTACATTGCTTCTCTTGCGAAGTCTATAGAACAGCTCTCAATTAATAAAGAAGTGGTGATTGTCACAAGTGGTGCTGTCGGTACTGGAATGGCAAAACTGGGCTATATCAAAAAGCCATCAGTAATACCTGAAAAACAGGCTTGTGCGGCTGTTGGGCAAATTGAATTAATGCATACTTACAGTGAAGAATTTGCAAAATGCAATATGGTTGTAGGGCAGATTCTTCTTTCAGCAGAAGATTTCCGTTCTCGTGATCGTTATAAAAATTTGCAAAACATGATTAAAGTCATGCTTGCAAAAAAAATAATTCCAATTATTAATGAAAATGATTCATTAGCTACAGCAGAAATAAAAGTCGGGGATAACGATAAACTTTCAAGTGATGTGGCCTTATTTTTAGACGCTGATTTATTGTTGATTTTTACTGATGAAGATGGCTTATTTGATGATAATCCTAAAACGAATCCTAATGCTCGTTTATTGCGGTTTGTTCCAGAAATTAATAACGAGATTATGGCGCTTGCAGGTAAGCCAGATGTTACAGGTTCAGCGGTGAGCACTGGTGGCATGTATTCTAAATTAAAGTCTATTCGTGCAGTAGTGAAAAGTGGATGCAATGCTTTTTTAGCCAATGGAAAACGTGTTTTTCCACATCAAGTCTTTTTTGAAAATGCTTCTGGAACTCTTTTTACAGGGTCTTCTAAAAAGCTTAGCAGTCGTCAACGCTGGCTTTCTTTTGTAAGTACACCAAGAGGTTCTATCGTTATTGATGCTGGTGGCTCAAAAGCATTAAGAGAAAAGCACTCCAGTCTTTTGCCTGTGGGTGTGATCTCTGTTCAGAAACATTTCGATCAAGGGGATTTGGTCAATGTGTTAGATGAATCAGGAACTCCAATTGCACGTGGAATCACTAAATACGATAGCGAAACATTAAAATTAGTTTTACGGAAAAAAACAGCAGCTGTTCATGCTTTACTAGGCAATAAAGTCCCTGATGAAGTTATTCATAAAAATGATTTAGTCATCATGTGATTAAGAACAAATACACTATTCTTTTTAATACAAATAAGCTGATTATTTCAAGGTTTTTAATTTGATCAAAAAATATTATCTGGTTTAAAAAATAAAATTGTAATTTGTTTTTATGCTGAAACCAATAATATGGATTTGTCTCTTTTTTTCTGTTTTCTTATATGCGCATCCCCATATATTTGCAAACGTTTTTGTATCGATAGAATTTGAGCCTTCAGGAGAAATAATTATTAAAAATCGTTGGGTTTTTGATGAATTATATAGTGCTGCAAAACTAGATGTAGTGGATTTAAATGAAGATGGAAAATTAAGTGCAGAAGAGTGGTATGAAATAGAACGTTCTGTAGTCCAATCGGCTCAACGTTTTAATTATTATAATTACTTATTGGTGGGTCCCAAATTTATTGCTTCTGATGGTTATAAAAATTTTGAAATAAAAAAAGAGGGGGCTCTCTTAGTTATTTATTTCGATCTTAATTTTAATTTGAAGGCTCAGAAAGAATACACCATTTTAACATTCGCATTAAAAGATTTGTCTAATTACATTCAATTTGATTTGGATATGAAAAAAGTGAAAGTTCAAGCTCCTTCAAATATTGAGGTGGAATATTTTGTAGATGTCTTAGATGGTTTGACTATGTTTAATGCTTTTCCGCCAACCACAGAAGCTCTTTTTTTAAGGTATAGGGAGAAATGATGAAAAATTTTATGTTTCTTTTTTTGTCTTTACTCATTACTGCTTCTTTTGGTAATGTTTCTCAAAAACGTTTTAATGTGGAGCGAACTCCAACAATAAGTGTTCAAACGGTGGTTAAGGATACCGTTTCTGTAGAGGTTCCAGTACAAGCACAAAGTTCTTTTTTCTTAAAGAGTGGTGCTTGGCAAGAGTTGGTTTCACTACAAAAAGATTTGCGTGACCAGTTAACAGATTATTTAAAAGCAATGAAAGAAGGTGATAACAAAGTGATCAGTTGGTTTCTTCTGATTTGCTTTATCTATGGTTTAGTTCATGCGTTAGGTCCAGGTCATGGAAAATCTGTTGTGGCGGGGTATTTTTTAGCACGTCGAGGGAAATGGTGGCATGGAGTCAGTTTAGGCTTTTCGATTACAATGATTCATACAATGAGTGCCGTTATTTTATTGTTTGTTCTATTCTTATTAGCTCGTGCTATGGTTTTCTCTACTTTTGAGTTAAGTCGAATGGCGATAGAAAAGGCAAGTTATTTGTTAGTGGTTTTAACAGGTCTTATATTAATAGGGGCTTCTATTTTTAATCGGATTAAAATAAAAAAAGAAAAATCATCTGATTCAATAATAGAAACTCAAGCTTCTTGGAAAGAATTACTTGCCATATCCTTTATAACAGGTATTGTCCCTTGCCCAGCCGTGGCTTTGGTTGTCTTTTTCTGTTTATTACAAGGCTTATACGGAATGGCTCTTTTGGGTGCACTAGCAATAGGATTTGGAATGGCGTTTACCAATATTCTATTTGGTGTAGGAACGATCTTTTTAAGGCAAGGGATTGATCACGGTGCCCATAAAATAGGATTCTTAACACAAAACGTGAATATGATTGTGTCTCTTTGCGGAGGTATTTTAGTCAGTATAACGGGCTTATTACTTTTCTTTAGCGTTTCTGGGCCTTAAGAATCGCTTTTTTCTATTAAATAAGATTTTAAGTTATTTAAGAAACGTTCGTTTTGATCTTTCGTGCCAACGGTAACTCGAATGATATTTCCGATCTGTGGTTGAGGACGAACAATTGTTCCCTTCTTTTGTAAGTATTCAAAGGCTTTTAGTGGTTCTACAACACCAACAACAGCAATAAAGTTTGCTCGGCTAGGGACGTAAGATAAGCCCATGGCTTTGAGGCCTGTTTCTAGTTGTAAGAGACCTTGAGTATTCTTCTCACGAACTTCTTCTATAAAAGAAGTGTCATCTATTGCTGCAATAGCGGCAGCCTGTGCAACACTATTCACGTTAAAAGGTTCACGAACGCGTTGAATCAAGCTAATGATATCTGGACGTGAAATGGCATAACCTACTCGAAGCCCTGCAAGACCATAAATTTTAGAGAATGTACGGCAGCAGATGATAGGAAGGCCTTTTTCAATAAGAGGAAGCAAGTTAGGGGCTTCTGATTCAATAAATTCAGTATAAGCTTCATCCATTACTAAGATTACGTGTT
>JAAYXQ010000074.1 GCA_012515825.1 Fibrobacter sp. | reverse complement strand
TAGGAAATCGAGTACCGAAAGGTTTGCATGTAATGATTTTGACTCTCGCTATTGCAGATGATATTGGAGCGATTATTGTCATTGCGGTTGGTTATTCTGGAGCGATAGACGGAGACTATTTGTTGATCGCTTTAGGTCTTTTAGCTTTAACTCATTTCTTTTTTAAGGTGGGGATTCGAAATTTAATAGTTCATATATTATTAGGGGCTGTGATATGGCTTGCTTTTGTCAATAGTGGTATTCATGCGACTCTTGCAGGCGTAGCTCTTGGGCTTTTGACACCAGCAATCCCATGGGTGAATAAGGGAGCTATTAATCGTTACGTATTAAAAATAGGGGACTTTTTAGCAGGTGGCCCAAGCCCAGATAATGAAGAGCAATATAAAATATTTAGAACATTGCAGAAATGTTCTTGTGAGAGCGTGTCTATGCAGGAGCGTTTGATTCATGTTTTGCATCCTTGGGTGAGTTATGTTATTATGCCTCTTTTTGCTCTTGCCAATGCAGGCGTTATAATTCGAGGAGATTCTTTTAGTGGAGTGACTTTATCTATTGGGCTAGGTCTTGTGCTTGGTAAACCAATAGGCATTTTCTTGTTCTCTTTTGCTGCTGTCAAAATGCGCATAGCCAAATTACCAGCAGGGGTCTCATTAAAAATGCTTCTAGGTGGAGGCGCTTTGGCTGGAATCGGTTTTACAATGTCTTTATTTGTAAGCGAGCTTGCTTTTGTGAATAGTCGTTCTTTATTAGATGGAGCGAAGATTGGGATTTTGTTCGGTAGCTTCCTTTCAGCTTTAATTGGGATGTTAATTATCTATGCCCATAAAAAATCACCCTTAAATAAAGAATAAAAAGAAATAAAAAAGCCTCCTTTCGGAGGCGTTTTTTTTACCAGTTTTCACCAAGAAGTTCGAAGTGTGCTTGTGGGTGTAAGCAAGCGGGGCAGAGCTCAGGAGCTTCTGTTCCTTCATGAAGAAAACCACAATTGCGGCAACGCCAGACAACCTTCTCATTACGCTTAAATACCTTACCTTCCATTAAATTATTATAGAGGTCTCGGTAGCGCTTTTCGTGCTGTTTTTCTGCAATAGAAATCATTTCAAATGCCTTGGCAATTTCAGGGAAGCCTTCTTCGCGAGCTATTTTAGCAAAAGCAGGGTAGAGATCAGACCACTCTTCATTTTCACCTTCAGCAGCAGCCTTTAAGTTGTCTAGTGTATTTGATGATACACCAGCAGGGTATGTGGCTGTAATTTCAACATTTCCGCCTTCAAGAAACTTCCAAAAACGCTTAGCGTGTTCTTTTTCTTGATTCGCTGTTTCTTCAAAAATGTCAGCGATTTGAACAAGCCCTTCTTTTTTTGCTACACCAGAAAAATAGGTATAGCGATTTCGTGCTTGCGCTTCTCCAGCAAATGCTTTTAGAAGGTTTTTTTCTGTTTCGGTTCCTTTTATACTTTTTGACATAGAGTCTCCTATAATGTTATTTTCTATTGTATTATATACGTTTTTTTACAACGATAAAATAGTAGGATCTATAAAAAAACGGGACTTTTTATACTAAAAAGCTTATTTTATGACTGTATTTTTTTTTGTTTTTTTCATTTTACACAAAGAATGCTGATTTCTTTCCATTTAATTGGTAGTTTTGATTTTAACAAAGTTGCCGTGGAGTTAAACTATGCTTGATCTTCTTGCTGTACAGTCTAGTACTGCGCATCCAACAGTCATTACAATGGTATATACATTGCTTTTGGCTTTCGTTCTTTCTTCCTTAATTGGTTATACTTACGAAAAAACTTTTTTAGGCCTTTCTTATTCTAGAAATTTTGTCCAAGCTCTTGTTTTGAGCTCTGTTGTTGCAGCAACGGTGATGCAAGCCATTGGTGATAATGTCGGGCGTGGTCTTGGTATGTTAGGAGCCTTATCTATTGTACGATTCCGTACTAGTTTCAAAGATCCACGAGATATTATGTTCTTATTTGCGGCACTGGGGGCTGGTATTGGCTGCGGTGTATTTGCCTGGGGGGTCGCAGCTGGAGGTACCCTTGCATTTTGTGCCGTTGCAGTCGTTTTAAGTCGAACTGGTTTAGGAACAAAGCATTTTTTTGATGGCATGCTTCGTTTTGCCATGCCTAACGAATCTGAAGCACGTCTTGCTTTAGAAAAGACTCTTCGTGGTAATTTAAAAACAT
>JAAYXQ010000073.1 GCA_012515825.1 Fibrobacter sp. | reverse complement strand
GTATACAGGGATTACGCGTGCAAAAAAGAAAGTGACTACAGTCGTTTCGCCCGAAGCCTTTCAAGCCGCCTGTAGCACAGTGACTAAACGCGAAACAGGTGTTGTTCTATAACTTTATTTCATAAGGTTTTATAAAGCTTGTATTTTTTTTGAAAAGAGTGAGTGAAGAATATATATTATATAAAGAAATATGATTAGACATTTTTTTCAAATTTTATTTGCTGGAGCTACCGCCTTATTTTGGGCAGATAAATCCAAAATTCTAATGGGTATTATATTTTCTTTTTCTGCAGTGCAACATATTGCTTGTACTTATGGACCTCCAAATGACATAGATAACGGAAATGATCCATCACCAGATTGCTCCCCACAATTTTCTGTAGAAAAAATTTCTCGTATCGATTATTCTGAATGTGAAAATACTTTAGCCGATCTTTTAGAAAACGTAAGTGCTTGTGAGGCACCATGCAAGAACGGTGAAATGCTCAATGCCACTTGGCGTCCAGACGGCTCTATTGATTCTGGTCAATTTGTTTGTTATGATGAGCGTCCAGAAGATTGTTCTTATAATACTATGCTAAGTAAGAAAGACTCTATTATTGCTCTTGGTGATACATGTTTACTCGATCATATGAAAGCGGATTCTTCCTTATTTCAATATTTGTGCGGAACAGAAGTTGTTTCCGTAGAGGAAGCTGATCGTCGTTAGAATCCAACTCGGACTTGTCCCATATAGATTCGATAAGGTGCTTGGCCAGTATAATAGCCTTTTTCTTCTGCCCAAGTGGCTAGTTCAACTTCGACAAGACGTAATACTTCTAGGCTAACGCCACCTGAAGGGTATCCACCTTTAAATCCACCAGCAAGCCTTACTTTTAGGGCTCTAATTTCATTATTTAGACCAGGCCAAGCGAGAAGAGTCTGTTCTACTTCCATACCTAAATTGAGATGACTTAATGGCTTATAGTTTCGATCATTATTTAGAGCATCTTCAAAGTCTACGGCGATATTAAATTTTCGAGCAAAGGCTGTATTTGTATTCAGTATTCGTGGGCTATAATTAAAACCAAAAGATAAATTAGGATCAATCGTTGCTTCGTTTAATTCCTTAAAAAAGACGTCTCGTAATGAAGCTCCTAATCTTGTTTCTCTTGTGAGTTGGAAAAGAACACCAAAATCCATGCCATAACTAATCGTTGAAAAATTAAATAGATCATCTCTAGCTTCATCAAATCGAACATCTAGAGTATCTTGTATAGTTGAATAGTTACTTGCATCTAGCTTAAAGACGGAAACACTTTGCCTTTTAACTGCTTTTACACCAAATCCTAAAGAGAGTTGATTTGTAACGCCAATACCTATACCCGCTTGAACCACTGCGTCTACATAAAGAGTATCAATAGATAAAAAAGGAATAATTAAACCTGCATCAATATAGGGGGCAACATTAGCATCTACCCAGATGGCTCCTCCAAAATTATGAAAGGCTAGTTCTGCATCGAATTTAGCCATTAAACTTAAAAGAACATGATCATACTCATTGATTTTTTCTGCGAGTTCTGGATGATTACCTAAAGAATCAATAAGAGCATCGGCTACAGATACATCATTTGCATCTGCTTCTTCTTCTGCTTTTTCATATAAGTCTTGAATATCCATAGCAAGGTTATAACCATTCAAGAAATCTTGAAATGGAACAGCACCACCGACATTTAATCGCATATTGATGAAGTTTCTAGGGTAGTAACCTTGTTGTGGGCGTTTTTTAAAGTTTCCAAGTCTATTGATTTGTGCAAGGCCAGCATAGTTGTAGTAGATAGCTTCTTTATCATCTACTACAGCGACATGAGCATTACCCATGGAATATGCTCGGAGTGATTTATGCACTGGGCCTTTAGCAGCAAAAAGAAATGTTGCTGTTAAACAAAGAGTGAAGAATATTTTAAATAACGTATTCATTTTTATCTCCCCTCAAACCATTCTTCAAAACGATTTTGATCATAATTGACCCAACAGCCACCAACATTTTCTTGTCTCCAAGTTAAATCATATTGAATATGGTTTATATCAATATCATTCATCACTTGCTGTTTCAATTTTAAATCTGAAGACATAAATGTATAGGAAGAAGCAAAAGCAAGTCTATAATCTTCAGATGATTTTCTTTCTTCTATAGTTGTAATTAAATACCTTGATTCTTCTATGTTATTTTTGATACCGTCACCATCATGATCTAATGAAGGAAATACAACTCCAATGGAATCAATATGGCCAAAAAAATCATCTGTAGAATCTTTTGAGACTCGAGTCAATGAAACGATTCTTAAATCTTCATCGACTAAACCATCGTTATCATTGTCCTCACCATCGAGAATTTCTTCATCAACACAGCCATCTCCATCGTTATCCATTCTATCTCCAATTAGATAAAAAGATACGGCTTCTAAATTGTCAATTTGTTCATTAAGAGCGTCTTCAATATTAGCTACATATTCCAAAGAATCATCACCTAAAAAAGAACCGCTATCATTAGACCAGTTTAGTACGGAAGGAAGAATAGAAGAGGCTAAAATTCCCATGTTGTCATTTAAGTTCAAAAGACTTTCATTAAAAGTCGAAATTACAGCTGTGTCTTCTAAGGCATTGTTATACAATTCATCAATATCAAATTCAGGCTCACCAGTTTCAGGATTCATAAATATTTCAGGAGAAAAACCAAGAGTGGCATGCTTAAAGTCGATTAAAATATCGGCCATTGCTAAAATACCAAATCCAATTGAAAAATTAGGGAAGATTATTTTTTTGTCTGATAAAGGGAACTGATCTAATTGATCACCATATTTTGCTTCAAAATTAGCGAGAGATTCCGTAAGAGAGTCATTTTGATTATCTGCTTTAATATAAGCATTATACAAAGAAGTCAATGTATCTCGGCGCACTAATTCATTAATGCACTCGAGGGTTTTTGAAATGCCTTCATAATAGCGAGTGACAAAATCATCAGGGACATCCATGAAGGGAATTTCACCTTCCTCGACTTTGAAATAGGGGATTAAGTCAAAGGGATTCATTTCATATTTATAAAGCGTTGATTTTGCAAGACCAAGCCATGCTTCTGACTTCGTAGAATCTGCTTTAATCGCTTGTTCAAACATTTTAATGGCTTTCTCATAGCGACCATTTTGATAATGAAGATATCCTTCTAAAACTAAAGCATCTGCATCTGATTTAGAAGGAGTTCGACTTCCAGTAGGGTTAAATAAATTGCAACTTGCAATTAAAAATAGCACTGAAAGCAATAGGAGTTGCTTTATGAGAATATTTTTTGTTTTCATACCTGTTAACCTATACAGAATAATTATAAACAAATTACATTAGGCTTCTAAAAAAATAACACATTAACTCAGTCCTTAGCTATCGGATTAGGTTAGCTATTTCCTTTTTAATTCTTTATTTGCATAAAATGAGCTTCACAAAGGTGCTTTTTTGAGATTCCCTATTACGAGAATATAATCGTTTTACAGGAGATTTACCTTAATAAAAAATAAAAAAAGTGCTTTTTTTCGCTATATTTTAACGATGGATGTCCTTCAGGAATATTTTCCAACCAAATCAATTAAGCGTGCCGAAGCTCGTTTATCTTCAATTTTATACAAAGAACAGGTTCGTTTAGACAAAATTTCACTCGATTTGAATAGAAAAAAGGCAATTACTCAAGAGAATCTTCTTATTGAATTGCCTTTTATTTTAGAATTTACAGCTTCTTATCATGAAGCTTTTATGGAATTTTTAAAGGCTGCTTTACCTCAACATCAGGTTAAAATAAAATGTGGACCCCATTGTGGTAATTGTTGTCATCACTATCCAATGTCGATTGCTCCTTTTGAACTTATTTCTTTTTATGCAAAGATTCGGGAGTCGGAAGCTCTATTTACTTATATGAATGCGTGCTTTTTTAGAGTGGAAAAATTTCAATCTCTGTTAGAAAAGCTTAAAAATGAAAAGTCAAATGAAGAACAAGATTTAGAGGAACTGGCATTACATTCTTTTTATGAAGCATGGCATGCTTGCCCTTTTATAAAAACAAATGAAAGTTGTAATGTTTATTCATATCGACCAGTGACCTGTCGAATGTATTTTAGTGAAACTAGTCCTGAGTATTGTGTGCCCAAACATTTACAGACACCTCTAAATCGAAGTTTTATTGTTTATTTACCAGATGCTATAGAAGAAGCCATTGATGAAATCACAAAACATTATGAAGATTTGAATCTATCAGAAAGCCTGTACGAGGGCCTATTGCAAATGAATGCATTAGAAGGAAAAGTGTTTTATGGGGCTGTTTGATTTTCAGCTCGATTTATTTCAAGTCAAAAAAGAAGAGAGAAAAAAAATAGCCTCTTCCGAGTTTTCCACTAAAAGCTTAGTCTCTTTTCGATACAATCCTCGTTTGCGTAAAAGTATACGATGCAGCTATAAAGGGCTTTTTGGTCATCCTGAAGTCACTTTACCTTCTTATATGAAGGGTGAAGAATTTCTTTTAGCTCGTGAGATCGTCGCTGAATGGGCGTTGTGTGCAAATAAAAGAAAAACAGAAAATAATAAAAAACAGATCAAAGAATTATTGGATCGTTTTTGGGGTGTGGTGGATCAGGTTCTTGCCGATCAAGGACAAAAAACTTTAGATTCTAGAGGACGTTTCCCTCCAATTCAACCAAAAGGCACTTATTACGATTTAGATCAAGTTTTAGCTGCAGTAAATGAGACATATTTTTCTGGAGAACTTGAGTGCCGAATTACATGGAGCCGACGTTTTGGAGGTCTTAGTTTTCATTCCATCCGAAAAGATCCTATTACGGAAGAACCTGTTCATGTCATAAGCATTAGCCGTGGTTACGATACCGCTAATTGCCCATTATATGCAATTGCAGGCGTCGTTTACCATGAATGTTTACATATTAAAATTCCAGTAGAACAAAAAAACGGCCGACGAGTGGTTCATGGAAGAGAATTTAAGCGTTGTGAAAAAAAATATATTTTTTATGATGAATGGATGCACTGGCATAAGACGGTTTTACCTAAAAATTTAAGAGCTTATCGATCCAAGAAATGAAATATATTTGCTTTCTTTTAAAAAAATCATTCTCTTTTACATTCTCTTTTTAGATATTTCCTTTTTTTTTTCAGAATTTAAGCGTTTCTTTTAATTTTCTTTTTTTACTGGATTTAACAACCTTCTTCGTTTTTTTTATTCTAGTTTTTCATATAGATTACTTTAAAAATTGGTTTGTGTAAGTAAAATGGATAAAATACATTTTAGAAAGCATCCGTTTTTAGAATAATCTTTATGGTGCTGATAGGCCAGTTGTTTTAATATCACTTTGAGAAGAGGTATTTTATGTCCGCATTATCCATCCCTTTCTACTGGTATTTTGTTCCTGGGGTCTCTGTTATTGCTTTATTCATGGCTCTTTACTTTTTTAAATCGATGATGAAAAAAGAGGAAGGGACTTCTCGAATGAAAGAAATTGCTCAGTATGTTCGTGAGGGAGCTTTTGCATATCTTTCTCAACAATACAAAACGGTTTCTATTGTTTTCTTTGTCTTATTTATAATTTTCATTATATTAGCTTTTTTAGGTATTCAAAATCCTTTCGTTCCTATCGCTTTTTTAACGGGAGGCTTTTTTTCTGGCCTTTGTGGTTTTTTAGGAATGAAAACAGCGACTTATGCTAGCTCTCGTACTGCAAATGGCGCTAGAACTAGCTTAAATCAAGGCTTGACGATTGCTTTCCGTGCTGGAGCCGTAATGGGTCTTGTGGTGGTCGGCTTTGGATTACTTGATATTTCTGCTTGGTTCTTTTTATTGAATTATATTTATGATCATAATTTATTTGACTTTGGAATCACTCTTGCTCAAAAAGCCGCTTTAGTAACTACTGGTTGGTCTGACTCACTGATTTCTGATCCGATATGGGCTCATGCAAAAAGAGTTGAAATTACGACAACGATGTTAACTTTTGGTATGGGAGCTTCTCTTCAAGCCCTATTCGCTCGTGTAGGGGGCGGAATCTATACTAAAGCAGCAGATGTGGGCGCTGATCTTGTGGGAAAAGTAGAAGCAGGAATTCCTGAAGATGATCCTAGAAACCCAGCTACGATTGCTGATAATGTGGGAGATAACGTAGGGGATGTCGCTGGAATGGGTGCTGACTTATATGAGTCTTATTGTGGTTCAATTCTTGCAACTGCAGCACTAGGGGCCGTATTACCAAATCTTGGTCCTAAAATGGTGATTGCTCCTATGATTGTTGCTGCAATTGGTATTTTATTATCCATTGTAGGCATCTTTATGGTTCGAACTAAAGAAGAAGCAGGGATGAAACAACTTTTGCGTTCTTTATTAACTGGAACTCTTGGCTCATCTATTTTGATTTTAATCGCTCTTTTAGTTTTAGTTTATTTTGATTTTATGTCTTTGGGGATATTTGCTGCTGTCCTTTCTGGATTAATTGCAGGTGTATTGATTGGTCAATTTACAGAGTATTACACCTCAGATGCATACAAACCTACCCAAGGAATTGCTGCACAAACAAAGCTTGGTCCTGCAACAACGATTATTGATGGTATTGCTGTAGGCATGTTTTCTACTGGCTCCCCAGTGGTTATCATTGTCATTGGTATTCTTTGTGCTTTTGGCTTTGCTGGTGGTTTTGAAAACATGTCCATGGGGCTATATGGTATAGGCTTTGCTGCTGTTGGTATGCTTTCTACATTAGGGATTACACTTGCTTCAGATGCCTTTGGTCCTATTGCAGATAACGCTGGCGGAAATGCAGAAATGGCCGAATTAGGGCCAGAAGTTCGTAAACGTACAGATGAACTAGATATGCTTGGAAACACGACAGCGGCGACTGGTAAAGGCTTTGCCATTGGATCTGCGGCATTAACTGCGATGGCCCTTCTTGCTTCTTATATTGAAGAAATAAAACTTTGGCTTGGTCATTTAGCACAGGATGCTAACGGTTTTTTCCAAGTTGGTCGTATTCATTTTGTGAATAATACTTCTGATTTAGCTTCTGCTATTCAAGGCATGGATGGCGTTCGTTTATTAGATGAGGGAACTCGAGCTATTAATGCGAATGGAGATTTAGTCGCTTTGGTGCTTAGAAATGCAGAAATTTCTGATTTTATGTATGCGTATGATTTAACATTAATGAACCCAATGCTTTTAGGAGGGCTTTTCCTCGGTGCTATGATGACATTCATTTTCTCTGCTATGACCATAAAAGCAGTGGGGCGTGCAGCATCAGCCATGGTTGAAGAAGTACGTAGGCAATTTAGAGAAATTGTTGGCATTATGGATAGTTCTGCAAAACCAGATTATGCGCGTTGCGTCGCTATTTCAACGGTTGGAGCACAGAAAGAAATGGTTTTGCCTTCTCTTCTTGCTGTATTAGTTCCAGTTTTAGTGGGTCTTATAATGGGCGTCGCGGGTGTATTTGGTTTGCTTGCGGGTTCTCTTTCTTGTGGTTTTGCATTAGCTTGTATGTTAAATAATGCAGGCGGTGCTTGGGATAACGCAAAGAAATTTATAGAAAAGGGAAATTATGGAGGAAAGGGCTCAGAAGCTCATAAAGCAGGGGTTGTGGGTGATACTGTTGGAGACCCATTTAAAGATACCGCTGGCCCTTCGTTAAATATTTTGATTAAATTGATGACAATGGTAAGCGTTGTTTTTGCTGGTGTGATCGTAAAATTTGGAGGCTTTCTATTTACATAAGGCGTCTTTTCCAATAGATTGATTACCTAAACACCATTTTGAAAAATCTTTTTTTTCATTCCAAAAGCGCAAAGGCAACTGAGCGCTTTTATTTTTTTGAATGCTAATGGTATCGATATTTATCGTATCAGAAGAACTATAATGTACAGAATCAATTTTTTGATTATGGCATTGTAAAACAAGAGCTTGTTTTGTATTTGTCAAATCAAAAGAAGAAATTTTGATATCTGCATTGAATACGCTATCTCCTCCAATGGTTAAAAAAGAACTAGGCCGAATCACAGTGTTTTCAGGGATCAGTGTTCCTGAATTACTACTTTTTATTGAAATATAACAGCTATCTAAAATTAGAGAATCTATTGAACCATTAAAAAGTTCTATGTATTCTGCTGATTTAGACTTATCTGTAATATAAATTTCTGTAAAAAGGATTTCTCCATTTTGTGGATAACGTTTTTTTGCATTTGAAAAACTAGCGTAAAAATCATTTGATTCAATCACTTGAGCTTCAAGGGATAAAGAAACTGTACTGCGAAGAGATGTTAATTTCCAATGGAATACAGGGCTATTATCATAAATGCTTATGCTATCCTTAAAAATAAAAATCGTATCGCCTAAGTCATCTTTAAGTATCATATTAGCATAATATTTTGTGTTTAGAGGAAGAGCTTCGCTTGAAAAATAGGCGATAGGACCTTCTTGATTTAGAGAATAGGTTTTATTTAATTTTTTAGAACTTAAGTGTAATGTTCCAGAAGAAATTTTCATTTGATTTTCAAAACCTAAGGGAATTTCAACATAAATAAAACCAACAATTGCTTTTAGGGGAATTTCAATAAAGAATTCCTCTCCTGCTTCTAACTCCATTTCAACTATACCTTCTTGCATTAAAATACCGCCTTGAGCATAAAGGCCAGCATAAAAATGCCAAGGTTTATTTGGAAATAATTGCATTTCTAAAGGAGTTTCTAAATCATATAATACTTGGTGAATCGTATCAGTTCCAGTGGCGAGTATTACAAGGCTATCTAAAGTAAGACTTGGTAACGTTTTAGCATTTAAGTGTACTGTACTCATACTTCCATTTTCTGAAGTCACGGGAAGAGTTCCTTCTTTATTCTCAGAACAAGAAGAAAAAAACAGACAATGAAATAGGAAAAATGCATATAGTAAAATGTTTTTTGTTTTTGACATAATGATCTCCATTATAAGGTGAATGAATCTTTTAGCATTACTTTTAAAAAGTTCGAATGGAGTGATTGAAATTCGAAGATCATAGTCGTATTTGAAATGATCTTCATTTTATCTTAAAAGTATTTTAAGAGACTCTTCTCTTTAAACGTTTCTTAAATAAGAAAGTTCAATATTTTTAAAAATATTTTTATAAAAATTCTATTGCGTAATTAGCCTATAGAACTTTTCTTTGTGTCGTTTTTGGAAAAAGATTAAAGACTTATTTATGGATTGTTTTAAAAAAGTGATTAAAAAATGGACTATAAGGATCATTTTACGTTATTCATTGAACGTAAGCATAAAACTTAAAATTAATTTATGAAATCATTAATTTTGAAATCGATATTGAAAATACATAGAATAAGTTTACTGAAACGTTCTTCGTTCATATACAAAAGGATTTCTTTTTTTTATATTAAATTTTAGTTGACTTTTGAAAGGAGTTAAAAATGCGCAAATTAACCTTATCTTCAACAGATATTAAAATAGCTGGTGTTTGTGCTGGTATTGCAGAGTTTCTTCAAATAGATCCTACGATTGTTCGTATTATTTGTGTTTGCTCCCTTTTAATCTTTGGCTTTTTTACAGTGCCAGCCTATTTACTTTTATGGTTTATTATTCCAAGGGAATAGTCTACATTCGAAGCTTTGGTTTTCCGAAAGATTCTCGCATGATTCTGAGTCTTTCAACAACACTTTTATTTAGATGCAAGATTTTAGTTAACGCTGTGGGGGAGAGATCAAAAGCCTTTGCTGCAGGTTTAGTATCTCCTTTATTTGCATAAACAATATCTAATACTTGGGCTATAAAAAGCGGAAAAAGTGGATTCGACGTTTGAATTCGGCCTTGACTCCCTGGAAATCTCAATTTTTCTGCTGGAAGAGGCTCTTCTCGAACTTCAAGTGCAAGAGCCATTTGCATTCGGTGTAGTGCATGGGTTTTATTTTCAGATGCACTCCTGCTTTCTGAAGATTTGATTTCTAAATTATACGGGTTGAGCTTGAGACAAACTCCAGTATTTGTTTTATTGCGATGTTGGCCTCCAGGACCACTTCCTTGGAAACCTTTAATAGTACAAGCTCTCAAAAGTTCGTTTAATGGCATAAGTAAAAAGGTATCGCGATGCATAATGTTAAAGATACAATTCTTAAATCCCTATTAGTCACATTATCCATTTTTTTATGGAGTTGTGCATCTTCTGGGGCTGCAAATAAAACCACAGCTACTGAAAAAAAAGAATCTTATCAAATGATTCAAGAAGAAAAGCAACTCCTTCTTGAAAATACTTTTAAGGAAATGCTTGCTACCATAAAAAGAGGTGTGGCTCCTGATTCTTTACTTCCTTACATAACAGAAGAATCTCGTTATTGGCTCGATGATTTAGAACAAGCTGCATTAACAGAATCAAGTGAAATGGTTTCAGCTCGTTCTTTTCATGAAATACTAGCGATTTTATCTTATCGTCTTTTTCAACGAGAACATTTATATAAGACAGAACAATATCGAATGCTCTATTTAATTACAGCGAAAAAAGGAATTTTAGAATTAGTCACATCTCTTCCTCTTGGTCCTTTTGAAGTAAAAAATGATCGTGGTAGTTTAGGTTTAGCTAAAAGTCCAAAAGTCCCTGTAATTCTCTTTGTTTGGGATGATATTAGTTGGAGAATGGATTTAAAAAATTCTATTCCTTTAATTACAAAAGGTCTAGAATCCATAGGTGTTAAAAAGGACTGGAGCAATACCGAGTTAGCTCTTTATCTATTGGAAAAAGAATTTCGTTATGACTTTAGAAACATTGATAAGTCTTTATTAGACCCAGTTCCTTCTATTTAGTGATATGAAAAAAGCTTGGCAATTTCTTTCCAAAAAGACGATTTTAGATTCTCGTTGGCTTCGAGTCGATCAAGAAAAATGTTTACTTCCTAATGGCAAAGTAATAGATGACTTTTACACCATGTCACAACCAGATTGGGTTCTTATATTAGCTCGAACAAAAGAAGGGAAATGGATTATTGAGTCTCAATATAGGCATGGGACAGAGACGGTTTCTTTAGAATTCCCTGCAGGGATTATGAATGAAGGTGAAACACCTATCGAAGCGGCAAAAAGAGAATTACAAGAAGAAGT
The DNA here is from genome assembly GCA_012515825.1 of Fibrobacter sp. GTDB lineage: Bacteria > Fibrobacterota > Fibrobacteria > Fibrobacterales > Fibrobacteraceae > Fibro-01. The sequence goes on along the minus strand of JAAYXQ010000073.1, from coordinate 540 downwards.
AGCTTATGGAAATGGGGAATGGTTTTATCTTGGAGAATATCCAATGAATCCAGATCGTCATCGCGGGCGATTTTTTGTGGTTTTTGCTGATGGCGTAATATCGCAAGGAACTACTTGTTTCGATGACACAGAAGAAATAGATCTTTCTCTATTATCTCAGTCAGAATTAGAAGAAAAAATAAAAACAGGGGAATTTAATCATCCCCATCAGTTAGCCGCTTTTTATGTGTGGCAATTAAAACAATTATGAATATTCGTTTACCTATTTTAGTGACTGGACTTGCAGGAGTTCCTGGTTACGCTCTTTATCGTTATTTTTTAAAACTTTTTCCTGGTCAAGTTTATGGAATTCGCCCTAGAAAAAATGCCTGCGTTAGCGGTGATACCGTCTATGCTTTTGATGCTGAAGAAACCTCATCCTTAGAATACGTTTTTGAGACTCATCGCTTTGGAACTGTTATAGATGCTAGTGGTAATTGTGCATTAAAGGCTTGCGAATGTGATACGGCTCGATCTAAATTACTGAATTATGCACAAGGG
>JAAYXQ010000072.1 GCA_012515825.1 Fibrobacter sp. | reverse complement strand
TGGCTGATTTAATTCCTTGTACTGTATAATCTCCAAAATGGACCATCGATGCGACAAGGGCTGCATCTGCAGAAGTCTTAGAAAATAGCGTAGAAATATGCTCAGGAACCCCTGCTCCACCGCTTGCAATGACAGGAACCTGTACAGCTTTGGCAATCAAATCAGTAATTGTAAGTTCATAACCCTCTTTTGTTCCATCGGCATCAATCGAATTAAGGCAAATTTCCCCTACGCCCAATTCTTGCGCTTGAATTGCCCATTGAACGGCATCGATTCCCATGGCTCGCCTACCACCTTGAATATAAACTTCATAGCCACTAGGTATTTTTTCAGAAACGCCTACAAATTTGGCATCCATCCCAAGAACAATACACTGATTTCCAAACGCTTTTGCGCCTTCGGCAATAATTTCAGGGTGAAGCACAGCAAGGCTATTGATACTTACTTTTTCAGCACCAGCTAAAAGCACCGCACGCATATCATCGAGATTACGAATCCCACCACCAACAGCAAACGGAATAAAAACATGGCGAGCAATATCTTTCACCATTTCTATATCACATGGACGATTTTCAGCACTTGCTGTAATATCATAAAAGACTAATTCATCTACCCCATCATCACTGTATCGGGCCCCCATTTCTACGGGATCCCCAATATCAATATTTCCTTTAAACTTGACACCTTTTGTCACTTTTCTATTTCGAACATCTAAACAAACAATTAATCTTTTGGATAACATAATAAGTCCTATTTTTTTCAAATATATCTTTTCGATGCATCTCTGTCATACATTCGAGGGCACGGTTAACATTTCTTGCATCTCAGGGGTAAAAGCCTTACTTTCAAACCAACGAGCTTCCTTAAAATAAGGTAGCATCAAAAGGACTTTGTAAGCATGAAGCATTTGATTTTCGGCACCTAAAATGGCATAATCTTCTGCAGTCAAAGGCGCATTCAACATTTTCTCGTAATAAAAGCCTTCGTGCCCATAAAGGCGATCGGCAACGACTGGATATCCAAGGGCTGCAAGATGAGCACGAATTTGATGCTTACGTCCCGTCACTAGTTCTGCTTCCACAAAAGAAAAAGGGCCTGTAAGAGTCCTAAAATTTTCTTCTCTTACTTTTTGCAATTGAAATAAGGTGGTCGAGGGTTTTCCTTCTAAGCAGGGGTACATTTTTAGGCGAATGCGACTGTCTTTCTTTTCTTGAAGAGATAAATCACAACGTTCTATCTCTTGAGGAAATCGCCCATGAACCACGGCCAAGTATTTTTTCTTTAGTAAAATCCGATCTAAATGCCTTTGGAAACGAGCTCCTGTATCTCTTGTCTTCGAAAAGAGCATGATTCCACCAGTATCCCTATCTAAGCGATGCATGGGAGTAATCTCTTCATTGTCAAAAGCACGACGAAGAATACTCGTAAACGTATTGAAAAAAATCCGTCCCGTGTGGTGTACTGGGACTCCAGCTGGTTTATCTACAAGCAAAAATTCATCATCTTCGTATAGTACATCAAAATGCGTCGGAACATCTGGTTCTGCATAATTATCAATTTGATAAAGTACTTGATTTCCTGTTTCGACTCGCGTTTCTATTGTAGCGACAATCCCATTAACTAAGACAGCCCCAGACTGAATTTTTTCAAGCCATTCTTCACGAGTGTGATAAGTAAAACGTTCACAAAGAGAATCGACTAATAAAAAGCCGCGATGTTCTGGTCGAACGATACTTTCAAAAACCATTTTTCCGATATGAGCCATATTACTCGAGTATCCAAGTTTGTCCGTTAGGAACGCCTTCTCGGACGTTAAATTCTTTAGATCCAATGACGGCTCCATTTTGAAGTGCTGTTTCCACTCGCCAACGCCCGTAACTTAAATTTTTCTTTTTTGTATAAGTTCTAAAACCACTTTCTCGCCCTCCTTGCACCGCCATGCGTGAAGAGGAAATACGATCGGTAAGTTCAAATTTTTCTGTCTTAGGATTATAATAAGACCAACGATGTTCAATATTTGCTTTCACTTTATTAGGAGCAAAAACAGAACTTAAGAAAAAGATTTCCCCTTCTGATGGTTGCCAACTCAAGCTTTGAGTCGATAAGCCCATTCGTTCTAAAATAGTTGGAGATTCCACTTGGCAAGAATACGTGGCTCGATCAAAATGAAGACACACATTATGTTGTTTTACTACTAAAGGAACAGGAGGAATCACATTGAAAAAATACATGACGATTAATAAAGCGCTGATCGCTATAGGTGCAAAAAATACTTTCAAAGGACGCCCTGAGAGTTTCCATATTCCATAGCATAAAAAAAGCGATAAAAAGGTACTAATCAAAAACCAAATAACCCCGAGACGATGTACCCAATGAGGAATCGCAAAATTCAAAAACATCGTCCCTAATAAGCAAAAAAAGGAAAGGCTCACGGCAAAACTTTCATAACGACGTTGTAAAAATTCATTTCCAATTAAAAGAGCTGTTAAAAATAAAACAAGGAATAACGAAGCCAATGAGCCACTGCTTTTGAAATAACAAATCACTAAAGCACTAAATAAGCTACCAAAGCAAAATTGAACAGCCCAAGTAAAACGAGAAGTCCATTTTTCACTCCATTCTCGATTCAAAAAAAAATTTCTAACTCGATAGGCTTTAGAGAGTTTCCATCCTGGTTCTGCATGCAAATGAGAATCCATTTTTGAAGCAGATAACAAGATCACTAAAATCAACGCCCCAAAATAATAAGCCAATAAAAAAAGTAAATCCGAACTATAGACCATTCGACCAAGCGTAATGGAATCCCAAGCAAATCCTATAAAAAAGGCTAGTGCTGGAAAAAAATGTTTGAACTTTTCTAAAGCTTTTTTCATTCTTGTGGATTTACTTCCGATACAAATTATGATCTAAAATATATTGATAAACTTCAGCGGGTAGACCACTAGGCTTTTCACCCGAGCATAAAAAGGACTTTCTTATCCCTGTACTCGAAATCATGCCTTCAAAGCCTTGCTCACGACCGACCCAAAATAGCGGAGCATAACCTAATTCCATATGTTTTTTTAGATCTGGTTCTTTATAGCCACGACGAGCAAATACAATTAATTCAAAATCTCGAAGTAATAAATGACCATTATACTCAGTTCCATAAAAATGAAGAGGATCTCGCCAATGAGGAATTCCCTCATAACTATCAGCGCCAACTAATAAACGGAAATGGTAGTCTGGATATGTCTCTTGAATATATTGCATCGAAACATAAGACCCGCGGTAATCATTCATATTGATTTCAATATCAGAAACAATAAACGAAGGATTATCACCTACAGCTAACTTAAGCATTTCAAAGCGTTCTTCAGGAGAAGCAATTAATGTTTTATCCCAACGATCAGGAGAAGGCACAAACCATACTTCATCGCAAAGTTTTAAGGATAAACATGTAGATGCTAACGCTAAATGATCATTATGTACTGGATCAAAGGCCCCCCCTAAAATAGCGGCCGTTTTAATAGACATAGACAACAAAACCTATATTCATTTGAAGACGTGTTCCAGAAATCGTTTCTTTTTCAAAGGGATCATAATGTTCCGAAATAAAACGATATTCAATTTCAAAAACTAATGCCGACTTAATCCCTAACTGAAAGAAAGAACCTAATCCCAAGCCATATTCGTTCCATGCGACATCTCCAGCATCCGACAAGTTTTTTGCTCTTGTGTATGATCCTTGAAGATATGGACCAAAGCCCAAGGAAATCCCTAATTGAGCAGAAAAATCACGCTGTTCGATTTCTCTTTTTTCTCCTTCATCGGGATCTTGCACATAATTATTAAAACCATACCCTAAACGCAAATAACCAAGCCCATTAATCCAAGCACCAATCATCGGCGTGACACGGATAAGCCCGATACCATGATCTCCATTAGCTAAAACTCCAGACCCTGTTTCTAAAACGCCACCAAGCACAAAAGGCATTTTGTTCCCTGTCGTATTTGCAGAGGTTGTTGCAGCATCGGAAGCCTCTTGTGAAGAAGCCCATCCAAAAAGGCACAATAACAGAATCCATAGATTTTTATTCATTTTTTTCCTAAAGCACAATCAATAAAGGAGTACACAAGCCAACAACCGCGTTAAAAATAGAATCTAATTTCATGAGTATATATAAACGTTTTGAAATCATTTTATCTTCAACAACCATACGCTGGAAATAGTCTGATAAAAGAAGAGTCGAGACTAATTTAAGAAGAACAGCTCCTAAAAACCAATAGGCAAAACCTGAAAAATATAGAAGTACTAAATAAGCTAAAGAAAACGCAGATATTAATGAAATATTTGTTTTTCTGATCCCTTCAGAAGCATCCATTTCCATTTTTAATAGTTCTTTGAATTTAACGGCCTTATCACAGATCGATTTATAACCATTTGTACTTAAAGACAAACTATATCCGAAAAAAAGAACGGATGACATGATTGTTAAATAAACTGAAAAATTTCCCATTATATTAAAGTATCCTCAAAAAGCACACCTATTAAATTTAATCTACAAATTGATTTGAAGAGCTACTCCTTAGCATTTAAAATACGTAAATAGCTTTCATACCTTGCCTCCGAAAGTTTCCCAGAAGCTAAAGCTTCTCTGACAGAGCATCCTATCTCTGTGAGATGCAAGCAGTTACTAAATTTACAGGTGAATAAACCGTCCTTAAAAAAGCCTGGAAAGATCTTGGCTAAGTCATTCGAATCAATATTCAAAAGTCCCAAAGAACGAATCCCTGGGGTATCAATCACCATACCACCCCCAGGCAAATCAAATAAACTAGAGGATGTGGTTGTATGCCTTCCTTTTCCATCTTTATGACGAACTGCACCAGTTCTTAAAGAAGCTTCTGGAACCAATTGATTGATCAAGGTGGATTTTCCGACACCACTCTGGCCGCTAAATACAGAAATTTTTCCCTGAAGAACCTTCTTTAATTCCTCTAAGCCCTCTTTGGTTTCACAGCTAATCGCAATAGATTGATCCACGATTTTCATAAAATCCACAATGGCTTTTGGTTTCTCAGTCACTAGATCCATTTTATTCAAAACCAAAACAAAGGGCAAACGATTCAAATTAGCAGCGAGTAAAAAGCGATCCACAAAGCCATAATTAAAAGCAGGTTGTTCTACAGAAGCAACAATCACCACTTGGTCAATATTGGCGGCAAGTACAAGTTCATCGCGCAGCCGATCTCTAGGCCCTGGACGCACTAAAGCACTTCGTCTAGGATGCACTTTAATCACGGCATATTTTTCTTCTGAAGTAACACCTAAAACGACTGAATCTCCTACTGCAGGAAACTCTCCAAGTTCATCTACCACCGTCGCTTTATACTCTGCAGTTACCACCCGAAGATCAGATAAACGAACCTCGCAAGTCCGTCGATGAACTTCTAAAACAAGGCCTTCCAGTTTGTTTTCTGGTTCAAAATGAGTCGTTGGGTTTTTAATTTTCTTTAAGCGTGGGTTCTTAAACTCTCTGCTCCAGCGCTCTTTAACTAAATGATCATCCAAAGCACCCTTTTCCCACATTTGTTTTACATTCAAACGGCGAGCTCTATTTTCTCTCCTCGACATTTTCATGCGTGGATTGGATTTATTTTCATTTTGTTCGTTTTCAATCATTAAATACAAATGTAGTTTTACATATATGCTTTCAAAAACAATTCTTCTTCTAAAAATGACTAGACCAGTCAATATTTTAATAGCAGTATTGACTTTACTCGCTGGATATTGTTTAATAGACTATTATCCCCCTGTAATGCAGCTTTTTATAGAATGCATCGCTTTTGCTGCTGCTATT
>JAAYXQ010000071.1 GCA_012515825.1 Fibrobacter sp. | reverse complement strand
TTCTTTTGGGGTTTTCTTCTCGCTTTGTTGTTTTTTATTGAACCTTCGATGGCGCAAGATGCTGTAGCAGAGGGTTCTGTTGCACAAGATTCTCTTGTTCTTGATAATGCGGTGACGGATTCGTCTGTTTTAGATCGTCCGAAATTTCCACTCCTTGTACCGTATGGTATTGAAATAGGTGAAGGAACTTCGTTTGTGCTGGGCCTTGAATGGTGGTCGCTTCATTTCAGTCCCGCCATCTACATGAAGCACAAGCCAGATGATAAGGAAGGAATGTGGCCTCCCATTTACGCTTTGGTATGGTCCATTCGCACACAATATGTCTATGATTATACAGATCACGAAAGCGGGTTTCTTTTGTATCCCAATATTCAGTATCTGAAATTTTTTTTGGGTGTTGCAGTGGGACCCAAGGTGGGTTGGTTTAGTTCCAGTGGCTTTGATTACGGTGCTTCCTTTCGTCTTGACATATTTATGTTTTTTGATATTGAGGTGGGTTATCTCGTCAATAAGGAAAATATGTTTGTAACGTTCACATTTGACTTATCCCTTCCAAGATATAGCTTATTCGATCCCTAGCACAATGACGAATCTAAACTCGCTTGTATAACTTTAATCAAGTATTTTAATGATCTAGCAAATCACCCCTATTCTATGACAAATAGCGATTTATTCTTTAAAAAAGTAAATTTTCCTATCGGTTCTTTTTTACTCGTGAGTTCAATAGATTACCTGAAATCGATTTCTTTAATCCATGAAAATGATAATAGAGAGGTTTTTCGTACTTGCCCGCTTTTAGAAAAAGCCGAAGAACAATTGCATGAGTATTTCTCAAGACAAAGGCAAAACTTTGAAATTCCCATAGATTTTCATGGATCAGAGTTTCAAGAAAAAGTGTGGAAAGCGGTTCAAGAAATCCCCTATGGCCATACAAAAACATATCAAGAAATAGCTCAAACCATAGGTAACGAAAAAGCGTCTCGCGCAGTTGGTTTAGCCTTAAATAAGAACCCACTCCCTTTTATTATCCCATGCCATCGAGTGATTTTAAAGAGTGGAATCTGTGGCGGTTATGCTTTTGGAAACAGACTCAAACAGTTATTATTAGAACAAGAATCATTGTAATTATAACGCTATAAGTTATATATTTTTTAATAACTTACCACTTTATGGTGACAATAGATTTATTAGGAATAAAAAACACTCCTGCTAAAATCTCCTGATTATTTGAAAATGGACTTTGTTCCAAAAAAGGACTTCGTTATAAAATAGGCTTTAAAAACGTACCATAAGCTAATTGGAACTAACAAAAAACTTATACGCAATAATAAAAATTAAGTTGATGACGTTTTGCTAAAGGTCAAAGACTCGTAATTCTTTACCGCTAAATTCAATCGATATTCATTTGGGAATAAGCAGACTAAACGATTGTCTTTATCAAACATACAGTCCATGGCATATTCATTTGCAAAGGATTGAACAGCGGTTTCTGGGCCCATTACCCATCGAATGCCATAAGCAGGAATTCGGTCTAATTGGACTTCAGCTCCGTATTCTGAAGACAAACGGAATTGCATCACATCAAATTGAAGCTCGCCAACAACCCCAATAATAGGTACTGGAGATTTTAACGGTTGGTATAATTGAGTAGCCCCTTCTTCTGAAAGTTGCTCTAATCCTTTGTTCATTTGCTTTGATTTTAATGGATTTAATAAAGTT
>JAAYXQ010000070.1 GCA_012515825.1 Fibrobacter sp. | reverse complement strand
TTCAAAATCCTACCGCTCAAACTCGTGAAATTACAATTGTTCAAATACAAGATTGTCTTTGTGGTTATTTAGTACAAAAAGATCGCCAAGGAATTCAGGACTCTTCTTTTGTACTCACTCCTGCCGCAAAAAATCCTAAGGGCGTTCAATTTGATTTTAATGCTACCGATGGTCGCCAAGTCAGAGGTGTTGAGTTTTATAATCAAAACCGTCTTTCCGAAAGTGATTTTGATGGTTGCATGGGCATCAGTGTCTCTTGGGATCCAAAAGACGAATTAAATATCAGTACTAAACCTGTATTTTATCAAGATGATGCACCAAAAATTTTAGAAGGCGCTTTGCAAAGCGGTCGCGTTTCTAAGACCTTTCTAAAAAACGTTTATAGTGGTCGCGAAACCATTGCCTGCGCAGTCGTAGTGACGGCCGTCTTAAAGCCTAAAGAATCCGTTTCATTTCAATTCAATACCGTTTTAGATTTTCCTTTTATTCGCTTAAATGGTTTAGAATCCCAAAAGAAATACACTGTATTTTATCCTGAAGCTTTTGGTCGTGTTCAAGCAATTCTTAGAGAAGCCTTAAGTGCAGATGCAAGAATTTCTTCCGAATTAGATAAATCATTTAGCAACTTAATTTCTACAGATGTTTTAAATAAGATTTATCCTAAATCCAAAACAAAACAAAGTGATTTAAAAAGTCTCACCTTAAATAGTTTAAGCTTCTTAGCAGAAGCCACTGTATGGGATCGTGAAGATCGCTTCCTTGTGCGTGAATGTGCAGACTACCCTTTCTTTAACTCTCTCGATGTTTATTTCTATGGGAGTTTTTCTCTTCTCGCCTTTATGCCTCGCCTTGATGGTGCTGTGATGCGTCACTTTGCTTCTGCAATCTTAGCTGTAGACGATACAAGAAGAAGGCATCACGAATATGTGAACCATCCATACGCAGACTTACCTGACCCTAAATTAGAAGGGCCTCGTGCTGTTCGTGGCGCTGTGATTCACGATCTCGGTAGTCCATTTGATGCTAAGCCAGATGCTTATGATTGGCATAACGTGAAAGAATGGAAAGACCTTGCACCAAAATTTGTTTTAATGGTTCTTCGTCATTTTAATACTACTGGCGATCGATTTGTATTGAACGATTGTCGCGAAGCTGTTTATGCTTGTATGGAATATTTAGAAGCGATGGTGGAAGAAGGTCAAAGTTTCCCTCTTACCCATGGTACTGACGATACCTTTGATAATTTATCTTCTCATGGTATTTCTGTTTATTGCGGTTCTCTTTGGATTGCAGGCCTACGTGCCGCTGCTCGTATTGCTCAAATTCTCGGCGATGAAGCACAAGCCACTGACTGGAACGCCAAATCAGAACTTGCTGCCGAAGAATTTCATGATGCTCTTTGGGATGAACAAGAAGGCTATTTCCACTTCTTTGTTACTCCTATAGAAACAAATGATCTCGTAGATGATCAACTAGCCAATTTACGTAAAGCTGTCAAAGAATCCATACCACTTTCTGAATCCAAAACAGAAATGGTAATTCAAATCAACTGCTGGTTAAATGAATCCAGTATCCCTGAAGAAGTGGATTTATCACGTCGTCAATTAAGAGAATTCAAAAAAGAATGGCTCACAGCACAATGTCCTAAAGCCTTTACTGCTTCTTGGCAGAAAAAAATTCACTTAGATAATGACGATATTTTTGTAGACTCCATGTTAGCCGACACTTATCTCAGACTTCTAGGGCTTTCCCCTATCACAGATGTGGAGAAAGTACGTCGTTCATTGAAGAAAGTCTATGAAATGAACTATAAGGCAAACAGCCCTCTCATCGGAGCCGCTAATTTAGTTCATGTCGATGGTTCGCCTTTAGATGAATTTAATTTCCAAGCTCACGATGTCTGGATTGGTATCCAATTTAGCTTGATTACAGCAATGCTCATGCATGGCTTAAAAAGCGAAGCGGAAGATTTAATTGAAAGCATGGTGAAAAATCTTTATAACGAAGCTCGTATTCCTTTTGCCGCTCCTGAAGGGTTTAACGGTAGTTGCAGACTACATCCTGAAACAATCGAAAAGAATCTTAACCTTTCAAAGGCGAGTGCAGCGAAGTTACATAAGAACCTATTATCGGCAAAAATTCTATTGCCTGATAGTCGTGTATCTCCTATGCTTACAAGAGACCTCGCTACTTTTAAGAAGACCTACAAGTCTTTAATTCAAACAGCAAAAGTAGATGAGACCGCTCTATTCTCGTTAATTCATAATACCGCCCTAAAATATACCGCTGGAAAATACTTTAGACCAGGAATGGTTTTTGCGATTGTACAAGCGGCAAAATTCATGAAATAATAATTAAACACAATAAAAAAACTCGAAGATCACTTCGAGTTTTTTTATACAAAGTTTTTAAAGAATCAACGAAAACTTAATTATAAACTTTGCAAGAATGATTTCTTTAAAATAAAAATGCCAGCTATTCATTATTAGCTGGCAACAAATCTTTTAACGATTCAAAAAAACTATAGGCTTGCAATAAATTTTTTGGCTTTATCAGAATATATTTGAGAATCCCCATAGACCTTCAATAATTTTTCTGCTGTGGCTTTAGCCTTATCATTTGCGCCCATTTGTTGGTATACAAGAGCAAGCTTCCATAAAGCGTCTGGAACAGAAGGTACTGCATCCACTGGCTCAGCCTTACGATAGCGATCGCTTAAGTCTCCTGTTCTTTCGCCATATTTTGCAACGAACTTTTCAAGAAGACCGACTGCAGAAGCGAAGTCGCCTTTTTCAATGGCTACTGAAGCACGACCATGCATCGCAGCAGCAGCAATTAAATCAACATCAGCTGCATTATCTAAACTTTTTTGGAACAAGACAGCAGCACCATCAAAATCACCTTTTTTGTATTTAATGTTTCCAGCAAGCAATGCTGCCTTAGCAAAAGCAAGCCCAGATACTTCTTGATTTTGAATTAAACGTTCAAACTCAACAAGAGCTTTTTCATCATCACCGTCATAAATAAAATTGAGACCTTGACCTAAAAGTTCAGTTTGTTGCTTTCTAGTCCCTTTATTGGACTGATTGATTTGCACAACCACTGCCACTAAAATCAATACAACAACTACAGCTGTAATTATTTTTGAGCCGTAAGCGATAAAAAATTCTTTATGGGTATTTTCCGCCATATTTAATCCATGTTGAAAAATTAAAACCAAAAGATATAAAATTTCAACTATTTAATCTAGGGGCAAAGCTCTATTTATAAGTGCGTTTTCAAAATAAAACTTGACGTGCTAGATTGAGATAGCTAAATTCACAACCGATTTTAGATTATTCGAGTTAATTTTGCCACTCTAGCTCAGCTGGTAGAGCAGCTGATTCGTAATCAGCAGGTCGGCAGTTCAAGTCTGCTGGGTGGCTCTAGCCTGATTCCCTCTGGGACTCGGGCTTTTTTATTACTAAATATGGGCAACATGAATACAAACGGCGCAATTATTGTTCAAAGCAACCTAGAAATCTTGGTTGAAATCCATCATCCTCAGTATGAAGAGGCTCGTGATGCTATCGCTCCATTTACCGAATTAGTAAAAAGCCCAGAGCACTTGCATACATATAAAATATCCCACTTGTCTCTTTGGAATGCAGCTTCTACTGGCCTTACTGCAAAAAACGTTTTAGAACGACTAGAAGTTCAAAGTCGCTACCCATTACCGCCTTCTGTAATTACAGAAATAGAAGATTATATGGGTCGTTATGGCATTCTTCGCTTAGTGAAAGAAGAAGACAAACTCATTCTTGAATCTGACAATGAACTATTGTTTTTAGAAATTGTAAAAATTCCAGAAATCAAACCACTAGTAGAATCTTTTATCAATGAAAAAAGAGCTTACGTCAATGCCAATCGACGCGGTCTTTTGAAAATGCACCTAACTAATTCTGGTTTCCCTGTAGAAGATTTAGCGGGTTATATCTCTGGAGATCCTCTTCCTATTTCGCTTCGCAAGGAAACTCTTTCTGGGAAAGAATTTGTGTTGCGAGATTACCAAAAAGAAGCGGCCCAAATATTTTATGCTTCTGGTTCAGAAAAAGGTGGTTCTGGTGTAATTGTTCTTCCCTGTGGATCAGGGAAAACAGTCATTGGCATGGCGACGATGGCTCTAACTCAAACTAAAACGCTAATCTTAACACCGAATATTTCTGCATCAAGACAATGGATTCGAGAACTCATTGATAAGACTACTCTTACAAAAGATCAAATCAAAGAATATTCTGGCGAAGTCAAAGAAATTGGCCCAGTGACCGTCGCGACGTATCAAATATTAACGCAACGCAAACGCAAAAAAACAAATGAAAATCCCGATGAATTAGAAGAAAAGGAAGAAGAGGCCACATTTGATAAAGATGAAATGGTAAACATCCCTCTCTTCAATACCCATCATTGGGGCTTAATGATTTATGATGAAGTGCACTTACTCCCCGCTCCCGTTTTTAGACTCAGTACAGAAATGCAAGCGACAAGAAGACTTGGCTTAACAGCGACTCTTGTTCGAGAAGACGGTAAAGAAACAGAAGTATTTTCATTAATTGGGCCAAAAAAATATGATGTTCCATGGCGCGTTTTAGAAACCCAAGGTTGGATCGCCAAAGCAGACTGTAATGAACTTCGTGTGAGTATGGATCCTGAACTCAAGATAAAATACGCTCTTGCTTCTAAACGCGAAAAGATCACGATTTCTAGTACTAATGAGAAAAAAATAGAAGTCGTTAAAACTTTACTAAATCACTTCAACGGTGAAGAAGATCGCATTCTGATTATTGGACAATATATTGAACAGCTTGAAAAAATAGCTGAAGAAATTCAAGTGCCTCTAATCACAGGAAAAACTCCAAACACCGAACGAGACCAACTGTACCAAGCGTTCCGCGATGGTGTATTAAAACACTTGATTATTTCTAAAGTGGGTAATTTCGCAATTGATTTACCAGATGCAAATGTTTTAATTCAAATATCTGGTACTTTTGGCAGCCGCCAAGAAGAAGCCCAGCGCTTAGGTCGTGTTCTCAGACCCAAATCCGATGGCGGTTCTGCACACTTCTTTACACTAGTTTCTCAAGATTCACGTGAACAAGAATTTGCGATGAATAGGCAACTATTCTTAACAGAACAAGGGTACGCTTACAATATCATCAAAGATGAAGATTGGTTAGAGAAGTTCGCCAATCCAAGGAAATAGATTATTCTTTTTTTCTAAGCGATCTAATTCTTTTAGGTCCGACTGTTTTGAAAGAGCCAAATCATAAAGTGAAAGCACATTTTTATAGTGTTCGTCTAAACGTGATTTGGCATAACCCTCAGCAGAATGGTTGTGAATCATAAAAGCCCAGTCCGAAGATTGGAACAATAAAATTTCACGCGCCATTTGTGTGATGATACGATGTAATCGTTTCGTTTTCTTTAATGAACGCAAATGATTATAAAGTGATTTCATCTTAAAGAAACGAGGGTAAGCATCTTGTACTTCGTCATTCATCCAGACACTACTAAAGCCACCTTCGCCCCAAGAAGAAAATACAGGGCGATGCGTAGAAGAATCAGGTGTTTTACAGATAGTTTCTACAGAAGCAAGTTCTAAAATAGAGGAAGTTGCCGCTTTTTCAAATAAAGCTTCTATAAATAAAGGGCCTTCAAACCACCAATGCCCGAAAAGCTCTGCATCATAAGGGCTTAAAATACTTGCTTCATGGCCTTCCACATGAGGAATAAGGTCGGTGAACGTCGCTTCACGATTAGCTATAAATAAGCGAGCATGATCTTCAGCAAGGCGCATCGCATTCCATGGACGATAGATCATTTTATGCTCTCCGCCAGTAATTCGATAATACTTTAGCCCTGTTTCAATAGGCGATTCTCCAGCAAAGAAATATTCACCTAAGTATTTTCGTTCTCGTTCAAAAGCAATGTCTCTAAAAAATTCTCTATATTCTGGATGCCCAGGATACCCTGATTTACGGCTCCATACTTCTACTGAACTGGATTGTTCCCTTCCAATACAATAAAGACCAGCAGATGTTTTTATTGGAGCAAATACACCATATGTTGGTGGAGGTTCTGCTAATAAAACGCCATGAGTTTCTAAAAAGAAATACTCAAAACCATATTCAGCAAGCAACGAATCTAAGCCATCAAAATAACCACACTCTGGGAGCCATACCCCTTTTGGCTTTTTTCCAAAAGCAGTTTCAAAACTTCGCGAAGTGACTTCGAGTTGCAGGCGAATAGAATCTGGATCACTTTGATATGCAGGTAAAAATGGATGCGTCCCCACACAAGTGAGTAGAGTTAAAATCTTAGAATCTTCTAGGGACTTAAAAGCAGTAAGAAGATTTTTTTGACAAACCTTTTCCCATGTATGAATCAAAGCCTTTTGCCGACTATGATAAAAACGAATCACGGGTATTTTTTCAGCGTCCGCTTCAAAACGGATCATTTCTTTTTCGATCAGTTCCAGCTGTTTATATAAATGTTTCGAGTAGCGTTCGATCAACAAAGGATCCGAAAGCATCTCTAGCAAAGGAGGTGAAACACTTAAATTGATTGTTCCTGGAACGCCTTTTTCTAAAAGACGAAACAAGACTTGCACTAAAGGCAAGTATGTTTCTGAAATGGCTTCAAAGAGCCAATTTTCTTCTAGAAATCGTTCGTAATCTGGATGACGCACAAATGGCAAATGTGCATGCAAAAGAAATAAAAGCTTACCAGGAGCACCCATAAAAACAAGATTACTCCGTACGCTTTACAACAATAGGAACGATTGTCGTTGGAAAATCGCCATCCTTATCAGTTGCAAAAACCGGAATCACTTGTGTAGAATCTGGTAAATCCATTTCTAAAGAAAAAGTTCCATCAGCATTCAGTGGAAATGGCTCTCCTCTGACTTGAAGATGAGCGTCAGGACGAGTGCCGCCATAAACGATCAAACGCGTTTTCACCCACAAGAAAAAGTCTTTTCCATAATTCACGGAGTCTTTTGAAACATTGGATGCTAAAGCGCCACTTGAAAGCGTGCCTGAGAACATCGATTCAGAAGAACTTGCGAGTTGTTCAAGCCAAGATTCGGCTGAAACACTAGAAAGGCCTGAACTATTAAAACCACCAATTTTGGCAGTTCCTAAAGAAGCCTTAAAGAACATGTTCTCTGTATTTGGGCGAATTCCTTCAAAGCTAAAGGTTTGCATGTCACCCGTTTCAATAATTGGAGTGAACTCACTTCCAGAAGCTGTACCGATAGCAGCCCTAAAGCCACCTTCTTTATTATGATTTTGAACATACCATGATTTTGCATCGGCTGGAATTTCAATGTCTTTGAAAACTCTTTTCTTTGAACGACGAACAGTTAAGTCAGAAGAAATATCAAAAAGACGAAGAACAAGCTTTTCTTTCCCTGCTTTTACTTTTTTGAGACGAGAGTCTGCCACTTCCCAAAAAGCTTGTAGCCAATTAGGATCTTTTTGCATCATCACTAAATATTCAGGAGCAAAAGAATGAGCGGCTTCTTCTTTTTTTGAAGTCGATGTTTTTTTACTTTCGACTTTTTTTACAGTTTCTTTTTTAGCAGCTTCTTTTTTTACGGCTACTTTTTTAGTCTCCGCCTTCTTTACTTCAGTTTTTTTAAGACCCGCTTTTTTTGGTTCTTCTTTTTTCACCTTCGTCCCCTTTGCTTTTGTTGAAACGGGCGCAGGCTTTTTTGATTCAACCTTCACAGACGTTTCTTTCTTTTTTGTTTCAGCTTTCACAACAGCTTCTTTCTTTTTTGATTCAGCCTTTACAGCTGTTTCTTTCTTTTTTGTTTTTGGCATTATTTTTTCAACAATTTTTGATGCCACTTTTTTAACTGATTCTTTTGCTGTTGTCTTCTTAGTTATAGCCATCTAAAACTCCTTTCTTTTACATGCCTGAGCGCTGGTTGCCCCAAGCTCCTATTCCCATGAGCCCTATTTTCACACCAATAAAAGTCTCATCGAAATAAGCATCCGATTTTGAAGAGCGAACGCCTCCTTGTATGGCAAGATCAATCGTTGTGCCACGCTTCCCTAATGGAAAACCAAGCCCGATAGAACCACCGACTTCAGAGACATCTTTCAAGTAACCATTTTTATACCAAGCACCTGCTCGATAAGTCATACGTGATATAAAACTATCATAAAAAATAGTACTTCCATCACGTTGATAGCCAACAGAAATTAAAAATTCGGATTCAACAAGTGTTTCATTTGGCAAATCCCAACTGCCAGCCACATTTGGAATATCATTTTTCCATGGTTTCCACATAAAATCAAACATTACAAATTGACGTTTAGGTAATCGATAAGAAACGCCAGTAGCAAGTGTTATTGGAACATCTATTTGCCTTGATAATTTTGTAGGAGCTAAAGTATCTAATTGACTCATCTGTAACTGATACTCCATATCATTTACTAAAGTGTAAGCCGTTGTATAAGAGAAAAAAATACTTGCCGTTTTACCACGATACTGAGCAGCAAGAGTATAGTAGGCAAGATGATTCAAAATAGACCACGAACCGTTCACAGCGTCCGTTACATCTGAATTATTAGTTGCCCAAGAATCCTCTTCTGCAACCGCACTATTATCTGGACCGAGAGTCAATAACCGTTTGTTATTTCCCATTACAAAATGAGCCGTACCACCTACAGATAACCGATGCCAAAAAGGAAGTTTAATGGCATAAGATGGAGTGAATTCGAAAATACTTCCTTGATATTCAAGTGTTGCTTGTTGTGAATTTAAAGAATCACTTAATTCCAATTTAATGTTAGAAGAATAATGTTGCCAAAGCCCTAAAGAAAAAGCACCGAACTGCCCCATCGGGAAGGCTAGATAAAATGAAGGAATGGTTATCGACTGCGTACCAAGAGATCCATTTTTAACCGAAGCTGATACCATTTGATAAGAAAGATTTGCAGAAAAAGAAACATTCTTGTTATAAGCAAGACGTGCTGGATTCATCATAGACACGCCTTCTTCAGAAGCTTTTGCATTACCAGCGTAGCCAGAACCAGCAATCGCCGCCGAAGCACCACTGACATCCTCTGCACCTAATGCATCAAGACCCATAACCGAAGAAGCGTATGAAGAAACTGTAAATAAACAACCTAAAGCAAATAATAAAGTTTTCATTATTCTTCTCCTCTTTTAGTCGCAAGCCATAACTTTAGAGTCATTGGTTTCTCTAAAGAGGGAGCTAAATCATAATAAACGTAATCAAAATGAGAAAAGAAGAAGTAGATAGAATCACCTTCTGTATTTATATAATCGGTATAAGCAGGATCATTTGGCTGAAGCACAGGATAACCTAAACGAACCATAAAACGAAAATCTTCTTTATCACTTGCTTTATTTATAAAATCGCGCAAACCATATGTCACTTGTAGAGATAAAGTATCTAATTCATTAAAAATCATATTTGGATGACCTTCGGCTTTTACTAAATCAGAATTTATCTTATATGCTTCCATTTTTCTTGATTCTTCTCCTAAGCTATCTATCATAGAAGCAACGACCATTTGTATTGGTTTATTCAAAGTATTTTTACTTGTTCCTTCTTGCAAAGGAATTTTTACTTCAGCTAATACTACCATTTGACGAACATCCATACTATCCCCTTCAGTAAAAGGGAATTCATCACCATAAAACTCACTTAAAGCAGTCATTATTTTTTCTTTAGGGAGCTCTACGATTAATGATTCACGAAGTCCACCACCATGAAGAACTTGAGAATCACTTACTTCATTTATGTAAGAACTCTTAGCAGCCATACGGAAAGGAGAGTTACTGGAATAAGTATTGTTACTTCCTTTCAAAAGGAGCACAGGACGGAAAGGAGTACTAGCACCATTCAAACGATATAAATTAGAAGTTTCTTTTGCTGAAATTTTAAGCTGTAAACGGCAAGCATCGCCTACTTTTTTCATCGCTTGTATCAAATCCTTTGGTATAGGGAAAATAACGAGCGAATCATAACTGACAATATTCAAAGAAAAGACTGTATCAAAGACAGCCTCTTCCCAAGAATCAAGTTTACTGTACCAAGAAGAATTTGTTATTCCAGCAATACTATCCACAAATCGATTACCACTGCCCGTACTCAAGACCCAACTATAACTCAAAGTCAAGTTTTCTTTTATAGGTAAAGAGTCGTCAAAAGTTAAAGATTCCGAAGTATAAAATTCTTTTAGCAAATAAAATTCTAATTGTCCCGATGCGGAATCATCAGATGAAAACTCTGAAAAAAAGTTTTCATTTCTAAAAGCAAAATCCAAAAACAAATCATGATTCAAATCAAATGAGGTTCCTAAAACAGCTCGACCATTTGCAGAATAAGGATAATCATCAAAATAAGATTTCACTGAAGAAGGTTCTATTCCCTCAATCGTCAAAGTTTCCACCTTATAATTTAAGGGAAGCCCCTCATGATCTAAAAAAGAACCAACACCCTCATTATCAGAATCAAAAACGCACGCCATAATCCCAAGCAAAGGGATTAAAACGAAAAGATAAAGAAACATCGTTTTTTTCACAGAAACTCCAAAAAAATTATCTCGGACTTCAAATATACAAACTATTACTTACTAAGAATAGGAAATCTTTTCTAACTTTGGTCTTGTAAAAACAAAAAGAAGCCCCGAGGTTCCAATGAGTTTATTTAATGCACATTTCAAAAACATTAATGGATCGGATACTTATCCTCTAGACCAAGTCATTTATAGAAGCCCTATTGACAACAGCTTATTAGAAGTCGAACAAGACCGTAAAGCCTTAGCATCTAAAAGCCCTGAGGAATGGAAAAAACTCTTTGCAGAACGCCGTCAAAGCTTTAAGCCAGCCGATACTAGTGGTATTTGGAGCAAGAGAGAAATGGTGCTTCCTGAAATTGCAGAAGAAGATATTGTGACGATGCAAGAAGGGTTCACTCCCCTATTTGATGGAAGTGCTCTTGCCCAAGAGCTTCAAATGAAAAAACTATGGGTGAAACTATGTGGAAATTCTCATACTGGAAGCTTTAAAGATTTAGGAATGACGGTGCTTGTTAGCCAAGTCAATTCCATGATCAAGAAAGGGAAACCCATTAAAGCCGT
>JAAYXQ010000069.1 GCA_012515825.1 Fibrobacter sp. | reverse complement strand
GTGATTTTTCGAGTGACAAATTCGGCACCACGACGCTCTGACTCATGATTAAAAAGGATTCCAGAGCAAGCGTACATTCCGTAACTTTCTCTATAATTCTTGGTAATCCAATGCCCGTAAAGCTTAGATACACCATAAGGACTTCTTGGGTAAAATGGGGTATCTTCATTTTGAGGAATTTCTTGAACCTTTCCAAACATTTCACTTGTAGACGCTTGATAAAAGCGGCATTTAGGGCGAATCAAACGAATGGCTTCTAAAATGTTGGTCACACCGATTGAGTTGATATCAGCAGTAGATAAAGGCGTTTCCCAAGAGGCGGTGACAAAAGATTGAGCGGCTAGATTATAGACTTCATCTGGAGTCGAAATTTCAATCGCTCGAATTAGAGAAGCCAAATCAGTCATGTCTCCGAAAATAAATTTTACTCGACCCTGTAAATGACAAGCATTACCAAAATCTAGCTTACTCTTTCGGCGCACTAAGCCATAAACCTCATACCCTTTTTCAAGAAGAAATTCGGCTAGGTAGGAGCCATCTTGACCTGTAATACCTGTGATTAATGCTTTTGTCATTCGAATCCCTTTTAGATTTTTAGAACCATTTCCTATACTAAAGACGCATGGAACGTTCTTTGAATCACATCTAATTGTTGCTCTTTAGTCAACTTAATAAAATTCACGGCATAACCAGAAACTCGAATAGTCAAAGAAGGATACTTTTCAGGGTGTTCCATTGCCTCTAACAAGGTTTCTTTATGTAGTACATTCACATTCACGTGATAACCACCAGCACGCACAAATCCATCCAAACAATTCGAAAGATTATCTATTCGTTCTTTGGCGGTTCGACCAAGAGCTTCTGGAGTCGATGTAGCTGTCCAAGAAATACCATCTAAAGCATCATCATAAGAAATCTTTGCCACAGAAGCGCCAGCAGCGACAAAGCCAGAGACGTCCCTACCATTCATAGGATTTGCTCCTGGTGCAAAAGGCTCTCCACTGCGACGTCCATCTGGAGTGTTTCCAGTCTTTTTGCCATAAACGACATTAGAAGTAATAGTCAATACAGATTGAGTCACTAAA
Source organism: Fibrobacter sp. (assembly GCA_012515825.1). Lineage (GTDB taxonomy): Bacteria > Fibrobacterota > Fibrobacteria > Fibrobacterales > Fibrobacteraceae > Fibro-01. The sequence continues at coordinate 5,479 of JAAYXQ010000069.1, read as the reverse complement.
CTATTTCGGTATGCCTTTTGTTTTTTGAGCTTTTCCATAAAACGAGTCACAAGCATCGTCGCAATCGAATCGACTCGATCATCATTATTTCCATAAGCAGGGAAAGTCCCTTCAATCTTAAAATCAATCGCGATACCCATTTCATTACGAATAGGATACACTTTTGCATACTTTATGGCTGATAAAGAATCGGCAGCCACAGAAAGGCCCGCGATGCCACAAGCCATCGTGCGAAGAATATCTCGATCATGCAAAGCCATTTCGATACGTTCATAGTAATACTTATCATGCATGTAATGAATCGCATTTAAGGCCTTCACGTAAGTATGAGCAAGCCATTCCATCATCAAATCATACTTTTCCATGACCTTATCAAAATCAAGAACTTCATCGGTAATGGGCTCAAAACCTGGAGCGACTTTGATAAAGAGCTTTTCATCTATGCCCCCATTGATGGCATACAATAGAGTCTTTGCTAAATTCGCTCTTGCTCCAAAAAACTGCATTTGCTTTCCAATCTTCATGGCAGAAACGCAGCAAGCAATGGCATAATCATCACCCCATCTTGGGCGCATTAAATCATCGGACTCGTATTGAATGGCGCAAGTATCAATAGAAACTTTAGAACAGAATTCCTTAAAATGAGAAGGTAAATGTTCTGACCAAAGCACCGTTAAATTAGGCTCTGGAGCAGGGTCTAAGTTATAAAGCGTATGTAAAAAACGGAAACTACTTTTTGTAACAAGAGTCTTACCATCTTCACTCATGCCGCCAATTGATTCTGTTACCCAAGTAGGGTCTCCAGAAAAAAGAGCATCATAATCTGGTGTTCGTAAAAAACGAACCAATCGCAATTTAATCACCAAGTCATCAATTAATTCTTGAGCATCGACTTCTGTAATGGTGCCTTCAGCTAAATCGCGTTCAATATAGATGTCTAAGAATGTCGAAATACGACCAATAGACATCGCGGCACCATTTTGTTCTTTAACAGCAGCTAAGTAAGCAAAATAAGTCCATTGAATGGCTTCGATTGCATTTTCTGCAGGCTTTAACAAATCAAAACCATAAGAAGAAGCCATTTCCACTAATTCTTTAAGTGCTGCGATTTGTTCTGAAAGTTCTTCTCTAAGACGGATCACGTCTTCGGTAAAATCAGCATAATCGAGTTCTGCTTTTTCTTTTTCTTTCGCTTCAATTAAAAAGGCAACACCATAAAGAGCAACACGACGATAATCACCAATGATACGGCCACGCCCATAAGCATCTGGAAGCCCTGTAATCACACCAGACTTACGACAAGCGCGAATATCTGGACTATACACATCAAAGACGCCTCGATTATGATCTTTACGATACTTGGTGTACACTTCTTTAATCAATGGATCAATCGTGTAACCATAAGCTTCTAGCCCTGTTTCGACCATACGAAGGCCACCATTTGGAGCAATCGCCCGTTTTAATGGAGCATCGGTTTGTAAGCCTACAATTTTTTCAAGAGCTTGATCAATATAACCTGGTTTATGAGCCGTAATCGAAGTACCTACATCGACACTTGCCCCTAAAATTCCTTTTTGCCTTTCTTCTTTTAAGAGAGCATTAACTGATTCCATCAGTTTTTGAGTGCGCGCGGTGGCACCTGCTAAAAAAGAGTCATCTCCCTCATAAGGAGTCCTATTTTTTTGAATAAAATCTCTAACATCAATTTCAGAATCCCATGATCCTGAAACAAAAGAGCGCCATGCGTTTTTTTCTATCATAATTCTATAACTACCTTCTCGCGCATTTTTTTGACTACTTCAAGAGCTTCTTCAACGTTTTGTCGACGAGCCAGTAAAACACCCATACGACGATGTCCTTTTAGTTCTGGTTTTCCAAATAAACGTATTGCTGTATCTTTTTCAGCAAGAACATCTTCTAGATGACTAAACTTTAATTGTTTCGACTGACCGTCACATACTATGGCTTTAGATGCCGAAGGACCATGAAAGGCAATATTAGGAATTGGCAAACCTAACACGGCGCGAGCGTGTAGAGCAAATTCCGATAAATCTTGAGAAATTAATGTGACCATCCCCGTATCATGAGGTCGAGGACTCACTTCACTAAATAACACTTCATTTTTACAGACAAAAAGCTCGACACCAAAAATGCCGCGCCCACCTAAAGCGTCTGTAATCCGAAGAGCCATTTCTTTTGCTTGTTCTAATAAATGAGATTCCATTGGCTGAGGCTGCCAGGATTCTTGATAGTCTCCATCGACTTGATGATGACCAATAGGTTCGAGGAAAGAAGTGCCGCCCACGTGACGAACGGTTAAAAGAGTGATTTCATAATCAAAAGGCACAAAACCTTCCACAATAACTCGACCAGCTCCAGTCCGACCTTCTTGTTGAGAAATATTCCAAGAACGTTCAATATCGCTTTCTGAACGAACCACGCTTTGCCCATGACCAGAAGAACTCATTACAGGTTTCACCACGCAAGGAATCCCTACTTCATGAATCGCTTTTGAGAAAGATTCAAAAGTTTCTGCAAATCGGTAAGGAGATGTTTTTAGGTGAAGTTCTTCTGCAGCTAAACGACGAATTCCCTCTCGATTCATGGTGAGTTTAGTCGCTTTAGCGGTTGGAATCACACAATACCCTTCTGATTCCATTTGTACAAGAGTGTCTGTGGCAATGGCTTCTACTTCTGGAACAATATAATCAGGCTTTTCAAGTTCAATGATACGACGTAGTTCAGCACCATCAAGCATGTTAATCACATGGGAACGATGGGCCACTTGCATGCCTGGGGCATTTGGATAACGATCTACAGCAATCACCTCTACACCGAGGCGCATCATTTCAATAATCACTTCTTTTCCAAGTTCACCCGCTCCACAAAAAAGAACTCGAGTTGCAGATTCACTTAAAGGAGTACCAATGATTGCCATAAAACCTCTTTTTTTAACAAAAACGTTGTTATTTCAAACCAATTTATCACTTACGTTTTTACAAGATATGGTGCACTATTAGGTTAAAGAGATACTACATCTTGTTTCACTAAAATAGAAAAAAAACACCATCGTCCAATCTATTTTTTTGATCAAATCAGTCAAAAAAAGTATTAGAAATCACAATTCCTGATCTAAGCCAGAAATCCTTTTCTTTTTCGACTTTTTGATGCTCAAAATTCTGAACAAAACGGGCACCTCCGCCCAAATACAATTTGACAAAACGGCCACACTCTCTATAATAAATTAAATCGGCAATATATTGAGATTCAACCACGCCCGAAAGACCATTACTGGTTTGAATCGCCGTTTCATAATCTGTGTAGAGATTTTTATCCCCTTGACGTAAGTAACCTAGTTCTAAATTGGCCTTATGAATACCTTTTTTCCATGAGACATCGAGCCACATATCTAAAGCATCTGGGCCACGCCTATAGCCTAAAGGATAATCGACAAAGTACATGTCGGCAAAGTCTGGATCTGTTTGACTTCTATAGTTACTACGATACATACGACGGCTCGTATACTTCAACAGAGGAAGTTCCTGGTTATTATAAGCGGGGTCAGTATAAACCACATCAAAACGGAAAATAAAATCACCCTGACTTAACGTTTTCCATTCGTACCGAAAGCCTGTAAAATAACTGATTATAGCCCTTGTCGTAGCCCCTTCTGTTTCACCTACTGGGCTTGCCACATCTTCTAAATTCACTTGCCAATAAAAAGAACTTTGAGGTACTGGCCTAAAGCCCCATTCAAAAAGACTACTTGCCTTAGTATAACCACTTCCATAATTATCATGTAAGAACATAAAGGGGTTCATCGATCTAAATTCTATTTGCTTTCCACCCACAAGGCTCTGTTCAATAAACTTGACCCAAAAGCGTTCAAAATCAAGGCCAAAACTATGGTAAATTAATGTTTTGTAGGGTTCACTATAAGAACGATTTCTTTGATTATCCACACTTCCATAAATCTGCTTATAAGCTTCTGTAGAGTCTCCTGGCATTACCCCTGTAGACTCAGGAGTCCCATGTAACCAAGGATTTAGAGAAGATAAAAGAAAATCATAACGGAATCGGCTTGCCAAAAATCGCCACAAAATGGCGTCATGGTAAGGTGCTCCACCAACAGCTAAAGTATTAGGAGAAGGGCCTAAATCGGGCTTGAAACGACCCACCTGAACAAAGCCTGCTTTATTACCCCATTTAGCATACGCATCTGTAGGCACATTGATATCTAATTCACTTGGAGATAGCGTCCAGTTCGAATGAAGAGGACTATCATACCAAGCCTCTAAATCTTTTCGCAGTGGAGCCTCTATATGAACACGAAAAGAATCTAAACCAGCATCAAAAATCAAAGCAAAAAAGGGATCGATTCGCTCATAATAGCGACCATTTTCCAGCGGAATCTCTAAGCCTCTCCAGTTCGAACCGTAGCGATCCACAGTGTCTGAGGCGAAAACAGACGCCGAAGGGCCTCCAGAAAAGCCTAGATTAAGCTTCGTTGTGACATGCAAATAAGGAGACGCCCAAAGAGAGGATAACCCAATAGTCAAGAGAAAGGGAAAAACGTAAAATGAGAAGCGCATAATATTAATTTACAAATTAATCCTCTTTTTCCCTTCTGTTTTCGTTTTTTTCAGTTCGAGAATCTGTTCTATTATTAAATTTACCTCATGAATTTGACTAAATATATACTCCAAATACACTGTCCTGACCAAAAAGGGCTTATAGCTGGAACAACACAAGTGCTCGCCAAGGCAGGCGCGAATATTATTGACATGACTCAACATACGGCAAAAGATATCGAAACCTTTTTTTTAAGAGCGGTCTTTGAAATTGAAGAAGAAAATATTGTTGAAATAGAACGCCATGTGCAAACCTTAGAAAAGCATCTTCAACTCAATTGGAAACTTTTCAACACCACAAAAACGCCAAGAATTGCGATTTTTGTAAGCAAAACAGACCACTGCCTTTATGATCTTTTACTTAAACATCGCGATGGTGTTTTGCCCTGTGAATTTAGTTGCATTGTCAGTAATCATACCGATCTTGGCCCTGTAGGTGGTTCTTTTGGAGTTCCATTTTATTATGTGCCAAGCAACCAAGATAAGTCGATTCAAGAAAATCGTTTCCGTGAAATTATAGCGGAAACCAAAACAGACGCTATAGTTCTTGCTCGCTACATGCAAATCCTTTCAGCCGAATTTACCCAAGAATATCTCTACAAAGTGATTAATATCCACCACGGCTTTTTACCTGCATTTAAAGGTGCCAAACCGTACCATCAGGCATGGCGTAAAGGCGTAAAAATCATTGGTGCCACCGCTCATTTTGCAACCGAAGATTTGGATCAAGGGCCTATTATCTGTCAAGATATTCAACGTGTTCCAGAAACAGTAAGTATTGAAGAGCTCGTTCAACTAGGTAAAGATATAGAAAAGCGCACTTTATCAGCCGCTCTTAAACTTTGGCT
>JAAYXQ010000068.1 GCA_012515825.1 Fibrobacter sp. | reverse complement strand
GAATTGACCCCAAAGAATGTGCACGTATCTTTTTTAGAGAAGCCGTTGTGTTAATGAATATGGCTCGTCCTTTTGCTTTTATGGAGCATAATGATCGCGTGATTCAAAATCTTCATGCTCAAGAAGCGCGTGAACGAAAATTTGGATTAGCTCCTAACGAAGAAATGCAAGTCGATTATTTGATGTCTGTAGCTCCTGATGTCTGTTCTATAAGGACTTTGAAAACCTTTATTTTAGAACATACCGATGCGGCCTTACGTTTTGACCCGAATTATTTTATTGAACAAAGCCATCGTGGGGTAGAATACCATGATTCTTTTCAAAATAAAATACAATGGCCTTCCAAAAATCAAAAGCAAGAAATTCCTACTCTCACAGAAAAAGGGACGAGTATTGAATTTTTTAGAATTGCGGGCGAGTCTGTTCAAGGAGAATTGGTTTTTAATGCATCACAAAACAATGATGGGCTTTCTTTAAAAATTCCTCATACGTTAATTCCATCGCTTTCACCTGCCTTTTTAGCGTTACAGCTTTCTCGTTGGCGTCATTGGATGCTCGAAGCGATGATTCGAGAGCTGCCAAAAGTAAATCGTAAATCAGTAAAAAATCAATTTGAAGAAATCGATGATCATTTTTGTGTTAAATTAGAACAACATCCTAATGCTTCTCCTTTTCTTGCTTTGTATGAGGCACTTGCAGAAATGAAAGGATTAGATGATATTCATCTTAATTTAAATCCAGAGAAGGAGCATCATCTTCGGCTTCACTTGAGCTTTTTCAGGGAAGGGTATTTAGAAGAAAAAAAGGTAGAATTATCGCCAGAATGGGGCTCTTTTCGCTTTTTCAAAGAAATACGTTCGTTGATTTCTTCGTTTGGAGTCGATGTAAATCTCGGAGACTTTAGGTATGGATATCGTCTTCACGAAAATGCTTTGATGATGCCTGAAGAATCCGATTTTTGGCAACAAAGATTAAGAAAAATTGAAAAAGGAGCTTGTCAGCAATCGGTGATGTTGATTATGAATCGTCTTGCATTTATTGAAAATGCAGGCTTATATTCTAATGAAAATCCATTACCTCATAAAGACGAAGTTTTTAAAACTTTAGTAACAGAACCTTTTGAACCCGATGAATTAGACCGTTTTAGTCATTTGCATTTTTCTCGTTCTAAAAAAGTGAATGATTTTAAGGCTCTCCAAGAACAAACAAAACCAGAACAAGAAATAATACGTTTGATTTTAAATCGAATGACTTTTGAGTCTGGATTGTTAGGTAAAGAGGCTTTTGTTCGATGTTATGAAACGTTAAAACGCTTTTGTGAGAATACTCGCGGAAATCGTCCAGTGGACCCCGTTTTTAAGAAGAAGGTTTTAGCTTTTCCAGAGATTTCTTCTCAGTATAATCGCTTGAAATATATAGAAGATTGGTTAGAAAGTGGAAATTCATTTTCTTTAGTAGAAGATCCGATGGATTTAATTCAATGGAAATCGATCAGAGAGTCTTTTAGGCCTTATTTCGTTGCTCGTTATATCAAAGAAGACGAACAGATAAAGATGCGTCATCTCCTTTCGGCTCTTGAAAAAGAGATGAAATCCTCAAATGATTATTTTGAAATATGGCTTGAGGTTCAATTGCTTTTAGAAGAATTTGAATATTTCAAGTTCAAAAGAAGCATTCTTTTTGAATCTGACGCTTTAGAAGTAGAAAAATCATCAATAGTGAAGCTAAAAGGGCGTTTTGGAAAGCTTTAAGCTTTTCCGAACCTCATCTTTTTTCTAGTTTAGGTCGCAATGAAATTTTTTGTTTTACTTCTTAGTTTTTTTGCCCTATGGGGTTGTGATTTTTCTTGGTTTACCAAAGATCCTGTTGTGGTAACCGTAGGGGATGTTAGATTAAAAGAATCCGATCTTAGAGCCAAGGTGACAGGCTGGGATTCTCTTTCTAATCGAGAACAAATTGCTTGGGTCGAAGCATGGATTGATGAAGAACTTCTTTATCAAGAAGCCTTAAATCTTGGAATTCATAGAGAAAAGCAAATTAAAGAACGTCTTATTTTAACAGAACGTAAAATTGTCGTTGAAGCTTTTATCTCAAAAATGACTGATTCTCTTTCAATTGATATTAAGGAAGCGAAACGTTTTTACGATACTCATCCTGAATTGTTTATTTACGACAAATGGTTGTGGTCTGGTTTTATGCTTTCCTATACAGATTGGAAATGGGCAAGTAGCTATTACAAAGCCAAAAAAGAATCTGTTTTTGATTCCTTAGTTCACGAAGATTTTCGCCTAAAGAAAATAATTTCTTTTGATTCTGTTCTTGAAACACCAGATTCTTGTTTATCTACGGACCTTAGAGAATTATCTTTAGGGTTACTTACAGCCCCAAAAGTTTGTAATGGTTTCTTAAAGAGCATTGTTATTACAAATCGTCAGGATTCAGGTGCAGTGATTCCTTTTGAACAAGTAAAAGATCAAGCGCATGCTCTTGCTCAAATCAATAAGCAAAAAGAAACTTTGGCTGTTTTAAAAACTGAATTAAAAAAGAAACGTCCTATATTTTCTAACCCCCAATTATTTTCTGATTCATTAGATCAAAAGAGGAATAAATGATCCACTGGCGCTATTTGCCTTTAACTTTATTTTTATTTGTTTTTGCTGCTACTCCATTGGCAGCTAAAGAGTTGCTTGAGTCTATTGCGGCTATTGTCGATGGAAAGCCTATTATGCGTTCCGAGGTTTTAGGCGGTTTATATCAGTTAAAAAATAGTCCTGAAGCTCAATCGATGAATGAATCTGAACAGATGAAATATGTTTTGAATCATCTTATAGACGAAAAAGTCCTTTTAAGTCGCATTTCCAGAGATTCGATTGTTGTTTCTGATGAAGAAGTGGATCAGAGAGTCTCGATGCATTTAAATAACTTAGCGGCTTCTCAAAATACAGATATTGCTACCTTAGAAAAAGCCATTCGTATGCAATTAGGGATTAGCGTTGCTCAATATAGAGACCAGCTAGCTAAACAAATTCGAGATCATATTTATGTGGCTCGTATTCGTCAAATTCACGTGGGCGCTATGACTCCTACAAAAAAAGAAGTGGTAGAGTTTTATAACGTTTATAAAGATTCTTTGCCTCGTCAATACAATTGTATTTCGGTAAGTCATTTACAATTGAATATTGAGCCTGGTCAGTCAATTTTGGATTCTGTAAAAAAAGACGCTTTACAATTAATTGATAGCTTAGACCGTGGAATGAACTGGGAAATTCTTGCCAAACGTTATTCTCAAGATGAATCCGCTGGAAAAGGTGGCGATATCGGTTTTGCTCGCAAAGGGACTCTTGATCCTGAGTATGAACGAGTCATGGAAAGTTTAAAAAATGGTCAATATGCAGATCAACCTGTTAAAACCCCTTTAGGATATCATATTGTGAAAGTTCTTGGGCGTAAAGAAGATGGCATTCGTTCTGCTCATATTCTATTAAAAACAATACCATCTTCACAAGATTCCTTAAAAGTAATAGAGCAAATTAATACCATTCGTGAAGAAATTAAGACTAAAGAAGCTTTTGCAGAAAAAGCAAAGCAATGGAGTCAAGATAAGGAAACCAATTTTAAGGGTGGAGATTTAGGTTGGTTTCAGAGAAGTGAATTTGATACTAATTATGTGCAAACCATTTCAAGGCTTTCAGTTGGAGATATCTCAGAGCCTGTTTTGATTGATAATGCCTATCATTTATTCCGTTTAGATGATGAAAGTCAGGTACGTTCTTTGAATTTAGAAGAAGATTATCCTAAAATCGAAGCTCTTGCTGCAAATCAAATGGAAACAAAAAAATTAGAATCACTAGTAAAAAAATGGCGCCAAGAAGTTCACATCGAAATTCGTCTCAAGGAATAGAAGTAGCCGCTCCCTACGAAAAACTTGCTCCATATTACAAAAAAATAATGGAGCATGTAGATTATGTAGACTGGGCTTTTTATTTAAATACTCTTTTAAAAAAGCATAAACGAGAACCATCTTCGTTATTAGAATTAGGCGCTGGAACAGGTTTACTTGCGGAGCATTTTAAGCCCGTTTCTATAAAAAAAAGAATCACTACAGATTATTCTTTTGAAATGATTCGTAAGGCTTCTCCAAAAACAGCAGGGTATCGTGTGGCAGCAGACGCTTCATCTTTACCTTTTACTGGCGTCTTTGATATGATGCTAATGACTTACGATGCCATTAATTACCTCTCAAAATCGAAAATAGAAGATTTATTTAAAGAAGTCTTTCGCTTATTATCAGAAAAAGGTGTTTTTATTTTTGATGTGACGACAGAATACAACAGCCTTACTTATTTTGAAGATGTTGTTGATGTAGAAGAATGGGCCAATGATTTTATTATACGTCGTTCTTGGTATGAGTCTCGATCACTCAAACAATACAATCAGTTTGATTTTTTTATACTTCAAAAAGACGGTTCTTATTTAAGAGAAACGGAAAAACATGAACAAACCATTCATCCTGTTTCTTTTTTTATAAAAGCAGCAGAGAAAGCGAAGCTCGAAGTGGAAGGTGTTTATGCCGATTTCACTACGGAAACAGATCTTTCTTATGCAGAACGAGTACATTTTGTTATATCTAAGAAAAAGAATACAAAAGCAAGGCCTTAAAATATGATTCATTTTTCGCATGTCACTAAAACTTACGAAGACAACTGGAAAGCCCTTTCAGATGTGACTTGTCGGATTCATAAAGGTGAATTTGTCTTTTTAACAGGGCATTCAGGTGCTGGTAAATCGACTTTGCTAAAAATGGTGTATATGGACGAGCGTCCAGATCATGACCGTGGTGGTCAGATTATGGTCAAGTTTACACAAGATTCAGTTTACGATAGTAAAACGACAAAGGAATCCTCTATACAGCAGTTAAGACGCCAGATGGGAATAGTGTTTCAGGATTTTAAGCTATTAGCGGATCGTAATGTTTTTGAAAATGTGGCCTTAGCTCTTCGTATTGTGGGGACTCGAACAAAAGATATTAGACCCATGGTTTACGAAGCACTTGCTTTAGTTGGAATTAGTCAAAAACGCTTATCTATGCCTTATACTTTATCTGGCGGAGAGCAGCAACGAGTGGCTATTGCAAGAGCGATGGTTCATAATCCTTATTTGCTTTTAGCTGATGAACCGACAGGTAATTTGGATCCTGAAAATGCAAAAGAAGTTTTTTCCATTTTTAAGGAAATTAATGCTCGAGGCACAACGATTGTGATGGCAACACATAACCCTGATTTTTATTTAAATAGCCCTTTTAGGCGATTAACTTTAAATCATGGAACATTATTAAATCGAGACATCCTTTAACGCCAGCTTTTTTGAAGAACTCGTTTACAAAAAGGCTTTGGTTTTCTTAAATTGGTTTATATGGATCAGGAAAATTTAGAAGAAAAAGTAAAAGTGATTAATGAAGAACAAGTTCTCCCTGAAGAAGAGATCGACGAGTCTTCTGATCTTCCTAAAATTGAAAGTAGTGAAGATCTTGCTCGCATTATTCAAGCGATCGTTTTTGCTTCTCCAGAAGTGGTGACGTTAAAAAAGCTAAGAGAAATTTTAGGCGATTTTTTAGATTCTCGCTCCGTTTCAGATGCTCTTTTAGCGGCAAATGATTCTTTAAATAAAATCCAATCTCCTTTTGAAATTGTAGAACATGCGGGTGGATATCGCTTTAGAACTCGTGCCAAGTATTATCCTTGGGTTCGAAAATTATTCCCAGATATCACGGCTAGGCGTCTTTCTCAAGCGGCATTAGAGACTCTAGCGGTAGTGGCTTACCAACAACCGATTACCAGAGCGGCCATAGAACAAGTGAGAGGGGTTTCTTGTGATGCTCCTCTTCGTAGTTTGCTTGAAAAGAAATTTATAGCTCTTGGGGCTCGTGCAGAGACTGTGGGTAATCCATACACATACATCACAACGGCTGAATTCATGAAGTATTTTGGAATCAATCGTATTCCAGAAGACTTACCTCGTTTACGCGAATTTGAAGACTTAATTTCTGCAGGAATGTTGATTCCTCAGTATGAACGTCCTGATTCTCTCATGGAACCAAAGGGTATATCTGATGAAGGGGTGAATCCAGATCAGGTTGAGTTGACGATGGGAGACCCATGACCCCTTTGATGCGCCAATACAATGAAATTAAGAAAGAACATCCAGGCTGCGTCTTGTTTTTTCGCATGGGTGATTTTTTTGAACTCTTTGATACGGATGCAGAACTTGCGGCTGGTATTTTAGGAATTACCCTCACTTCTAGAAATAATGGCGATGCGGCTTCTACTCCTTTATGCGGTTTTCCCCATCATGCGGCGGAACGTTATATCCCTAAAATGGTGGCTGCAGGGCATCGTGTGGCCATCTGTGAGCAAATAGAAGACCCAAAACTTTCGAAAGGGATTGTCAAGCGTGCCGTCGTGGAGATTATCAGTGCGGGCACTGCGATGAATGAAGGGAATCTTGTCGAAAAAGAATCGAGTTATTTAAGTGTGATGCTTCCCTTAAGTGATGACCAAGTCGCTTTTGCTTTTTCAGATGTTACAACGGGTTTTTTTGCTGTATCGGTTTCTGGTATTCAAGCTTTTGAAAGTGAATTTTCTAAAAGAATGCCAAAAGAGGTTTTGATTCAAGCCGAGTCAAAAATTCCAAAGCCAATTCAAGATTTAATTCAAGCAGAATCTATTCTCGTGACTCCTCTGGAATCTTCTTTATTTGAAGAAACAGAAGCTCGTCGTTTATTGTTTGAACATTTTGATGTTGAAAATCTTGAATCTCTAGGTTTAGAAGGTAAAATAGCGGAGACTCAAGTCGCTGGGGCAATGCTTGCTTATCTTGTGGATCAGAAAAAATCCGAATTATCTCATATAACGCATCTCGAGTTTTTAGATCTCGGTGATTACATGACTTTAGATTCAGCGACGCAGCGCCATTTAGAGTTAGTGCGTCCATTAAATGCAGACGATGCCTCTAGTACGCTTTGTTCTGTTTTAGATCATACTGTTACGGCTATGGGAGGGCGTCTCCTCAAAGAATGGCTCACGCACCCTCTAGTGAAGGTAGAGCGGATTGAAGCTCGTAGCAGTGCTGTTGCTGAATTAGTAAAAAATCCAATCGTATTAGACGAATTAAAAAAAGATCTTCAAGCTATTTTGGATATGGAACGCTTGATGGGACGTGTTGGGACTGGAAGAGCTAATGCTCGTGATTTAGCGGGCTTAGGTCATTCTTTAGAGCGTTCTATTTCTGTATCTGCGACACTTGCTTCCTTAGAATCCCAAACATTTAAAAGGCTCTATCAAGTTCTTGAACTTGCACAAGGTCGTGGAAAAGAAATTTTAAATTACTTAAATGACGAGCTTCCTTTGACAGTGCGCGAAGGCGGTATGATTCGGCCAGGAGCTTCTGCTGAATTAGATGAAATGAATGCCGAAATCAAAGACAAAAGACAGTGGATTTCTTCATTAGAAACAAGAGAAAAAGAACGACTTGGTATTACAACATTAAAAGTTGGTTATAACAAAGTCTTTGGCTATTATATAGAAGTCACAAGAGCACAAACTTCAAAAGTCCCGCCTGAATATATTCGAAAGCAAACGACCGTTAATTCAGAACGCTATATCACTCCAGAGATGAAAGAATGCGAATCGATTATCTCGAATGCGGAAGTGCGAATCCATGCCGAAGAATATAAAATCTTTTGTGAATTACGAGACAAGGTCAACTCGTGGCGAGGAGAGCTTCAACAAATTGCAGAAGCCATTTCTGAAACAGATTCTTTGTACAGTTTTGCTGTAGCGGCAAGGCGTTATAATTATACAAGGCCCAAAGTACATGAAGGCAATGGAATAGAAATTAAAGGCGGGTTTCATCCTGTCATTGTGGCTGTCAATCCTGATATTCAATTTGTGCCAAATGATGTTTCTTTAAGTTCCACGCAAGAACGCTTGATGTTGATTACAGGCCCTAACATGGCTGGTAAATCGACTTATTTAAGGCAGACTGGTTTAATTGTTTTGATGGCCCAAATAGGTTCTTTTGTCCCTGCAGAATCAGCCGATATTGGTGTTGTTGATCGGATTTTTACACGTGTAGGCGCTAGCGACAGGCTTTCAAGAGGCCTTTCCACTTTTATGGTGGAAATGGTGGAGACTGCTAATATTTTAAGAAATGCGACTCCTAAAAGTTTGATCTTATTAGATGAAATTGGTCGAGGCACGAGTACTTTTGATGGGCTTTCTATTGCATGGGCGATTGTAGAAACTCTTCACGGTGCAGAAACTGATATTGAAGCACCAATGACCTTATTTGCAACGCATTACCATGAATTGACAAGCCTTGTAGATTCTCTTCCTTTAGCAGGGAATTACCAAGTCCTTGTTCAAGAAAAAAATGATAAACTAGTTTTTTTACATCAAATTGCAAAAGGGGCATGTGATTCAAGTTATGGTATTCATGTGGCTGAAATGGCTGGTTTACCAACACAAGTCGTTCGTCGTGCCCGTCGTATCCTTTTAAGATTAGAAAAGCATAAAATCGATCCAAGTGATACGACCGTAGAAAAGAAGAAAAAAGAAACTCCTCAAGTGGATATTTTTGCTCCTCCTGATGAAAATACAAATTTAATTTGTCATGAACTAGCGCGTGTCAAACCCGAAGAAATGACTCCTTTACAGGCCTTACAATTTCTATCGGAATTAAAGGAACATTATCATCTATGAGTTCAATTGATTTTACTGCATTGCAAGAATTTGTTTTTTCTCAAAAAATGACCCCAGACAATACGGTTCATGGCATTGATCATTGGACACAAGTGGAATCAAATGCCTTATTGCTTTCGCGCCATACAGGTGCTGATGAAACAGTAATTCGACTTTTTTCCATTTTTCATGATTCTCGTCGCTTTGATGACGGTTATGATTCTGAACATGGCCCGAGAGCGGCAGAGTTTCTCATGCAAATTCGAGGGGATGTTTTTGTTTTAGACGATGCTCGTTTTGATTTATTATACCATGCGTGTTATTATCATACTAAAGAACATTCAAGTGGTGATAAAACGATTGACACCTGTTATGATGCAGATCGTCTCGATTTAGGTCGAGTAGGTATACAACCAAAACCAGAAAAAATGGCAACAGCAATTGGTCAAAAGATTGTGAAAAAAGCAAAAGATGTGCCATTATCTGAAATGAGACAATGGCTCAATAAGCTTACTCTTTAGTGGATTCGAGCCATTCGTAGCGCCCGCTGTAATTTGGGGCAGTCGTATTTATAACATCAAAGATACAGGCTATTTCAACGGGGGCGTCTTTGGGTAAAGAAGCGACACCTACAGCAGTTCTTGCGTGAACGCCTTTGTCTTCCATAATGTGAAGAGCTAATTCTGAAGCCCCATTGATCACGAGAGGAATATCCTTAAAATCAGAAGAACACTGCACAAAACCTTGAATTTGTACTAATTGCAAATCTTCTGTTTTAGAAATCATAGAAAGTGCTGCAGAAAGAGCATTTAAAAAACACGTGGCAGCCGCGTTTTGAGCGTTTGTGACAGTAATATTTGTAGGAACAATACCCGTGGGCATTGAATCTTCACTTATAGGTAATTGGCCAGAAACATAAATAGTGTTTTTGACGCGAATAGCTGGGGTATATGCAGCGAGAGGCTTTGGGCAACAGGGTAGTTTTAGTCCTGATTTTTCAATTTTCTCAAAAATATTCATCATAAGGGGAACTCGCTTTGTTATCTTTTAATAAGATAGCATTATTTTATGGATAATGTTCGGGGAAATTGATTTTATGCTTTTACCAGCTTGGATATCCAAATTAGAGAAGAAAATCGGGTGGTTGCAAATACCGCAGCTAGGTTTGATTCTTATATGCTTGCAGATCATTGGCTTTATTTTGATCTTGCGCAGGCCAGAAATGGCTCAGATTCTTTATTTGGATCACGCTGCAATTCTTAAATGGGAAATCTGGCGTTTATTTACGTTTATTGCGATTCCTCTCACGAGTGATTTCCTTATGCTTTTTTTATGGTGGTTTTTATACTACATATTTAAGTCTCTTCGAGTGCAATGGGGAGATTTTAAATTGACTCTTTATTTCTTGATAGGTTGGATAGGAACAGTCCTTGGGAGCTTTGTTTTCAATATTTCAGTCGATAGTTTTATGTTGATGCTGAGTACTTTCTTTTTTGCGATAGCCACACTCAATCCTGAATATGAAGTTTTATTCTTTTTCATTTTACCGATTAAAATGAAATGGATTGCTCTCTTTACTGGGGTTGTTTTATTTTTGCAGCAAGCTTTTTTTGGTGCTTGGCAAATGACCTTTTCTTTAATATTTACTTGTAGTAATTATATCTTGTTTTTTGGACCTCATTTCTATCGATTACTTCGAGATGAAATGAAAAAACG
>JAAYXQ010000067.1 GCA_012515825.1 Fibrobacter sp. | reverse complement strand
TCGATGTAACGTAATCGCAGGGCATTCAGAAATTTTCTTTTCGACTAGAGCACTAAAAATTTCGCGATTGACCGTTAAAGATTCTCCAGCAGGGACTTGAGCTTCTTTGGCAAGTTCAATTAAAAAAGAGCCAAGTAAAGTCAATTCATTTTTTAGAAGCCCATGCGCTGTTGTTTTGGCGATGCCCTTAAAACTATTCGAGCATACTAATTGGGCAAGGTTACCTCCACGATGTGCTGGAGTATTTACCTTAGGTCTCATCTCATAGAGATCAACAAGGAAACCTTGAGAGGCGAGTTGAAGAGCTGCTTCGCACCCTGCAAGCCCAGCCCCAATAACCTTAACCCTTGTTTTTTCCATATTAATTTAACCGCACCTTATTGTAGATAGCCGTATTTTTTTTCCAAGTTTTGGCTAAGGAATTTTCCATCGTATCGGGTAATAAACCAAGAGCATCGGAGTCTAATAACTCATCTATAATCATCTCTCCTTGAGACTGGCTAACCATCCCATAGTGAAGAGCTTCCATAAATAAGCCATGTGATTTGGGCGAAATAAAGGTCGATTCAAACTCATGTAAAACACGTGGGCGAATCATTTCAGGATGATGTTGTTCCAAGTTCTCCATGGTCCATAAATCAATGGCCTTCACTTGCTCTTCTTGAACAATGACTTTTTCTAGATTCATACGAAATTCATTCCAATCCATGGCTTCAATTTTACCCGTTTTATGAATTTTTTTTAGAAATCCAAGAACGGTATCGTATGCTTTTTTATCTAAAGAAATAGTTTTTTTAATACTCATTAGTGTCTAAAATGCCTCATACCAGTAAAGACCATGGCAATGTCTAGTTTATTACAAGCGTCAATCACTTCAGGATCTCTTACAGAGCCACCAGGCTGTACAATATAACGAACTCCTGCTGAAGCACAAGCGTCAATATTATCAGAGAATGGGAAGAAGGCATCGGAACCCATAACGACTTCGCTAAATACCTTTTGTTCCATCGCTTCAAGAGTGGTCCCTTCAGGAAGTGGAAGGCGAGCGACGTTGTCTCTTACGCGAGGTTGGCATAATCTTAAATTGGAGTCAATACGATTTGGTTGACCAGGTCCAAGCCCCATGATTTGGAAATAACCAGGTTTATATTCATAACCCATCACGATTGCATTGGATTTGGTATGCTTTGTTACAATCCATGTAAAGCGGGCAAGAGCTTCTTTGTTAGGAGGAAATTGGGCTTTAGTGACACATTCAAACTTGTCCCAAGTACCGATGTCACGGTCTTGAACGAGTAATCCGCCAATCACATGCTTATATACTTTTCTTGCTTTAGGAGCTTCTAATTTGCCTACTTCAAGAATACGAATATCTTTGGATTTATGTTTTAAAAATTCAAGAGCGTCGTCATCAAAAGCAGGCGCAATAAGAATTTCGACAAAACGTCCTTTCAAAAAAGTCGCGGCTTTTAAGTCTACTTTTTTGGTGACTGCTATAACAGAACCAAAAGCCGATACGGGGTCTCCAGCCCAAGCGGCTTCAAAAGCTTCTTCTAGGGTTTCGCCTGTAGCAAGACCGCAAGGGTTCATGTGTTTTACAATGACAACACAGGTGTCATTGTGAAATTCTTTTGCCATTTCAAGAGCGGCATCTGCATCGACAATATTATTAAAGGAAAGTTCTTTCCCATGAAGTTGTTTTGCTGTGGCAAGGCTTGCTTCATCGCAGTTTGGTTCTTTATAAAAAACTGCTTTTTGGTGAGAGTTTTCGCCGTAGCGCATGGGAACTGGATCAATAAATTCAAGCGTGAGTTTTTCTGACATAACTTCCTCGGTAATAAATGACAATTAAAATTTAGTAAACCTGTATTTTTTTAAAGTTTTATTTTACTT
>JAAYXQ010000066.1 GCA_012515825.1 Fibrobacter sp. | reverse complement strand
TGGTTTTTCTGGATTTTTTAGATCCCAGACTATGATCCCCGTCATACGCTCGAGGCCTAAAAAAGCAAGTTTTTTCCCATTGAACTCACCTATAGTCACCATTTCTGGTTCTGCCCCCTTATCTTCACTTCGTGCATCTATTTTTAATTTACCTTTTTTTGCATTCCAATTAAATAAAGAGGGGGCCGTTTTTGCGATCATTTTTTCAATTTGATCTCCAGAATCAAAAAGAATTTTTCCCGTTTGACCATCAAATACACTAATCGAACGAGAGCCAAAAGCGTAGACATGATTGCAGGGGCCATTTGAACAAGGTTCCATGATTGAAAACGTATGCTTTTGCAGTGCCGTAAGCCAAGAAGAGTTAAATATATCTGGATTCAATAAGCCTTTTTGGAAAAGTGATAAAATATCTGTTTCATCAGAATAGCTCGAATAATTTCTAGAAGCCCCCTCATTAGCGGTCAATATATAATGCCTTCCATTCTCTGAAAGAACAGCAATCCCATCGGGTTGGCGTAAACCTAAAATAGGTGCATTTTCAATCTTTATCTGTTGATCTTTTTTAAAATCAAGCCCTTGCCCAAGGATAGAATGATCTAGTGCCCCGAGTCCAAACACGTTAGTAATTTTTTTCAACTTAAGATCAATGACCCCAATCGCATTATTCTCTTGAAGGCTTACCCAAGCCATTTTACTCGAAGGGTCTACTGTAATATACTCAGGCTCTAGATTCTGAAAAAAGGTGCCTGGACCCGTTTTTCGTACTCCTTTTTTTATGAGAGCCGTACTATCCAGATGATCAAACTTCAAAATAGAAACGGGATTTTCTTCTAAGATTTGAATCAAAGCGATAGCGCCCTCTGGATCAATCTGTCCATCTTCTGAGGGAGATCCTTCACAAGCCACCAAAATAGCCGCTCCATTTGGAGTAAAAGTAAGCATATCAGGCTCAGGGCATACAGAAAAGCTTTTCAATAAACTTAACGAATCCCCATAGCGATATAAATCGACTCGCCCATTTTGAGTATGCGGGTCACTGATTAACGAGACGGCGACTAAATCATCAAAAACAGCGGCACTAGAAGCGTGACCAAGAACCTTTTTTTTCTCTATCACCACTGGTTTTTCTACAACCGTAAGGTCAATCACTGTAATAGAGGAATTGCCTCCAACAGCAAATAATTTATGGTATAAAGGCATATAAGCGGTGATTTCGGCATCTTCGATATTAGAAATGCGAGATACAAATTTTAACGTTTTACCATATTGAAAGACGTTCTCTTCTGCAAAAAGAAATCCCATTCCCATCAATAATAAAAAACCGAATTTGTATAGCATTTTTGCCTCAGAAAAATAAACTAATTAAAAAAGCCCCTATGGCCATACCACTCAAAAAAGTGGCACCAAATGCGACTTTACTTTTTACTGAAAAACCCTGATCTTCTTTTGAAAGGCTATCTGATTGCACTTGCACTATGTCTTTTGCTTCTAGATTTTCTTGTGCTTTTAATAAAGAAAACGAACATTCACTATATTCCTTTTTCATGAGATTATAGCTTGACTCGTAATTCGCTTTCTGTTCTTTTTCTAATTGAAGTTCATTTTTATAAAGGGATTCTTTTAAGCGAAATACACTATCATTAGAAACAATTATACTGTCTCTTAAATCTAACTCTTGCTTACAAGAGAGACTGTCTTCTTTTTTATCATCGGCAAAGAGAGTCGATTCAAAAATAAAAAGTAAAACTAAAAGAAAGACTCTCATACCCATTACAAAAAAGGACTAGACAAGATCACCCATACTAAACATTGGCATATACATGGCAACCATGATAAAACCAACGGCGCCACCCATAAACACGATAATGATAGGTTCTAGCATACTAGTCACAGAATCCACTGCGGCATCCACTTCTTCATCATAGAAGTCCGCTACTTTTAAAAGCATGCCACCCAAGTTACCTGTTTTTTCACCAACGCCTGTCATCTGAACCACCATCGGAGGGAATATTCCACACTCTTTCATTGGTTCCACAATAGGCTTACCACCAGCAATAGACTGAGATATTCTTAAAATCGCTTTTTCGACAGCGAGGTTTCCAGCCGTTTTTGCAGTCACCTGAAGTGCATCAATAATGGAAACACCTGCATTTAACAAGGTACCTAGTGTACGACCAAAACGAGCTACAGCTGTCTTAGTTAACAAATCCCCTATTTTAGGGGCTTTTAAGAGCAGGGTATCAAACTTTAATCGTAAATGAGGCACTTTCAAAACAGTTCTCATTGCAACAATTGCAGCGACGATTAAAACTACCCATAAAAGAGCATAATCTTGAATTAAATTAGAAGCATCCATCACAATCTGAGTTGGCCCAGGAAGTTCTGCACCCATTTCCACAAACATATTTGCAAACGTAGGCACCACAAATGTCAAAAGAGCAACCACAGCACCGACAGCCACAAAAAGAACAATCATCGGGTACATCATCGCCTTTTTCACCTTTCGTTTGGTGCGTTCATTAGATTCTTGATAATCGGCTAAGCGAAGTAAAATGCCTTCTAAGATACCACCTGCTTCACCAGCGGCCACCATGTTACAATACAATTTATCAAAGACTTTTGGATGTAAGGCTAAAGCATCAGCTAAAGAGGAACCACCATTAATTGACATGGATATTTTATGAATCACATCTCTTAAGGCCGGATTTTCCATTTGTTCTTCAAGAATAGTTAAGCATTGAAGCATTGGTAAACCAGCTGAACACATTGAAGAAAACATTCTAGTGAAACGAGAGATATCTGCAGATTTGATGCCTGTTCCAATCGTTAAATTGATTTCAGTAGGCTTCTTTTTTACACTCTGAATAACAAGACGTTTACGGCGTAATAATGATTCTGCTTCTTCTTTGTTTTGAGCCTCTATTTGCACTTCAAAAACATTTCCCTGCACATTTTGTGCTTTATAAAGAAATATTGCCATGCGCTAAAGCCCCTTCTCCATCAAGAGTTTTTCAAGTGAATCTGGGCTTGGTGATTTCGCTAAAGCATCAAAACGATCTACCTTACGCTCTGCTATTAATTCACAAAGCCTCATATTCATCGTATTCATACCAAACTTTTGCCCAATTTCTATCATGGATTCAATTTGATGCACTTTATCATCTCGAATTAATGCACGAATACCAGGAGTCATGTTCATCACTTCATAACACATCACTCGCCCACCACCTACTTTAGGTAAAAGCGTCTGGCATATAACCCCTTGAAGAACAAAAGAAAGCTGTGTTCTAATCGTTTGCTGTTCTCCTTTAGGGAACACATCCACAATACGATTAATTGTTTGTACAGCAGAGTTCGTATGAAGAGTTGCAAAAGTTAAATGGCCCGTTTCTGCAATCGTAATCGCAGCGCGAATCGTTTCAAGGTCACGCATTTCGCCAATTAAAACGACATCGGGATCTTGACGCAAAGCCATTTTTAAGGCTTGTGAAAAGCTATCGGTATCACTACCCACCTCACGCTGATTAATCATACAGCCTTGGTGCTTGTGCAAAAATTCTATCGGATCTTCGATTGTTAAGATATGATCATGGCGTTCTTTATTGATTTTATCAATCATAGCCGCAAGCGTTGTCGATTTACCAGAACCAGTCGCTCCCGTCACTAAAACAAGACCTGAAGGGCGAGTCGTGAATTCACCCATAATTTGAGGAAGCCCAAGTTCCTTAAACGTTTTAATTTCTAAAGGAATTATACGCAAAGCTAAAGCCACACAACCACGTTGTAAATAACAATTGGCACGAAAACGAGCAAGATTAGATATACCAAAAGAAAAGTCGCATTCTTTATTCTGTTCAAAAGTTTTCTTTTGAATTTCATTCATAAGACTATAAGACATTCTCATAGTCTCATCTGGTTTTAAGC
>JAAYXQ010000065.1 GCA_012515825.1 Fibrobacter sp. | reverse complement strand
TGATTTTGATAAAGCTTTTTTGCTTGAAAAGTTGAACGAAGATTTGGACTATGCCTTAAAAAATAAAATCAGTTCAAATACGATTTTAACATCTTTTGCTGATACCGTTCATAAATACAATATTGAGCGAAAGCATATTGATGCTTTTATGAAGAGTATGAAGTCCGATTTAACGAAGTCAGAATATAAAACAAATGAGGATTTGGAACAATATATTTATGGTTCTGCTGATGTCGTTGGTTTGATGTGCTTAAAGGTCTTTTGTTTAGGCGATGAACTTTTATATCGAGAACTTGAATACTCCGCTCAAAAATTAGGGTCAGCATTTCAAAAAGTGAATTTCCTTCGAGATTTAAGAGAAGACTTACAAAGCTTAGGGCGTACTTATTTTCCTGAATTAGCCCAACGAGAATTTGATTTAGAATCTAAGAAAATCATCGAAGCTTCTATTGAAAAAGATTTTCAAGATTCTTGGGTAGGAGTTAAGCAATTGCCTGGAAGGTCAAAACTAGCCGTGGCCTTAGCCTTTTATTACTATAAAAGTTTATTTCTAAAGATTCAAAAAAATACACCAGAAAAAATACTTTCTCAACGGATTCGCATTTCAAATATAAGAAAATATTTAATTATCATTAAAGTCGCTTTGATGTATAAAACAAGAGTTTTTTAATAAACAGATAAGGGAATAGGTGTGAGTTATTTTTTATATCCTAAAAATAAATTGCCTGTGAAAGAAGTACAGAAGTTTATTTTGATTTTTTATGTGGTCGGCGTAGTCGGCTTTTTACTCCCCTGGACTCAAAATCTATTTGTGACGATTACCCCTTTAGCCTTGTTGCTTGGAACCTATTTGCTAGCGATTTATCATACTCCATATACAAAAAAAACCTTGTTCTCATTTGCTTTTATATTTTTAGCAGGATTTTTTTTAGAAGTCGTTGGAGTGAATACAGGTAAAATATTTGGATCGTACGCTTATGGGAGTGGCCTTGGTTTTAAACTTTGGAATACCCCTCTTTTGATTGGCGTCAATTGGTTGTTTTTAACATACACGTCTATTTCTGTAGTGACTCTATTTTTAAAAAAAGAAGTGTTGATTGTTTTATCAGCCTCTTCTTTGATGCTTGTGTATGATTTGTTCTTAGAACAGGTGGCTCCTAAAATGGACATGTGGTCTTTTACAGATTTAAATGTCCCTTTGGATAATTATCTTGCTTGGTTTGTTTTCGCTTCGTTATTTATCACCTTACTTCGGGTAGTGAAGGTCAATACAAAAAATCCTGTAGCTCCCGTTCTTTTTTTGGTCCAATTAGTTTTTTTCATATTCCTTTCTTTTTTCCTTTGATACAATGATTAAAGCAAAACATCACTTTTTTATTTACCCATTATTTCAATGGTTGACGTCTTTTTTAATTAAGCGTCACTTTAATCAAGTGGTGATGGAAGGGGAGTTTCCTCAGAATAATCAGTCCGTTTTAGTCGTCGCCAATCATGTAAGTTGGTGGGATGGTTTTTGGGTCGAATATCTCAACTTAAAACGATTCCAAAAGAAATTTTACTTTATGATGCTAGAAGAACAATTAAAAAAACATTGGTATTTTCAGTATACTGGTGGGTTTTCTATTAAAAAGAAATCTAAAGAGGCGATGGAAAGCCTAACTTATGCCGCTTCTCTTTTAAGGGAATCCAATAATTTAGTGTTAATGTTTCCCCAAGGGAAAATACATTCCATTTATAAGAATAACGTTCCTTTTGAAAAAGGGATTGAACGTATTTTAAGCCAAGTACCAAGCGAAACTCCTGTTATATTTGTCGCTAATTTTGTAGATTATTTTTCAAATAATAAACCTAATGTTTATATGTACCAGCAGCGTTTTTTAGCAGGGGATTTTGAAACGACTTCGATAGAAACAGAATACCATCGCTTTTATATAGAAAAACAACGCATTCAACAAGAAATGACTTCATGATGTACGTTTTAGCTATTCTAGCGGCTTTCTTTTTAGGCATGCAGTGTATCGATGCTTTAGTCAATTTCTTTTTTTCTGTACGATTAAAAAAAGGCTCTTTTTCAAGTTCAGATCGAGTTTCTGTTTTAATTCCAGCCCGTAATGAAGAAAAAAAGATTGGGCTTCTTTTAGAACAATTAATTTTGAATAAAAATATTTATGAAATTTTAATTTATAATGACGAATCTACAGATCAAACTTTTCGAGTAGTACAAGATTTTCAAAAGAAAGATTCAAGAATTAGTCTTATCCAAGGATCTTCACTTCCTAAAGGATGGTTAGGAAAAAATCATGCATGTGATGCACTCTCAAAACGAGCACAAGGGAACTACTTTCTTTTTCTAGATGCAGACGTGATTCTATATGATGATTTAATTGAAGACGTATTATCTTATTTGAAAGCAAAGCGTCTCGGCCTTGTTTCTCTTTTCCCTGTGCAAATACTTAAATCATTTGGAGAAAAGGCAAGCGTTCCTATCATGAATTATATTCTTTTGACGCTTCTCCCTCTTTTTTTAGTGCGGCTATCGCCATTTTCTTCTCATGCTGCCGCCAATGGGCAGTTCATGTTTTTTGATGCCTCTATATACCATAAAATAAAACCTCATGAACATTTTAAGTCCGCTGCTGTAGAAGATATTGCCATCGCTCGATATTTTAAGAAACAGAAAATCAAGATTTCTTTTTTGAGCGGAGACTCGCGTTGTCAGTGTCGAATGTACACGTCTTATCGTGAAGCTTTAAATGGTTTTTCAAAAAACATTTATCATTTGTTTGGAAATATAAAGGTTTTCGCTTTTGGATTTTGGCTTTTTTCTTCTTTAGGCTTTATTCCTGTTTTATTCATTTGGCCAGATTATTTTTTCTTATATGTTTTAGGGGTCTTTTTCACGATTATTTTTTATTCTTTAGCTGCCCGAC
>JAAYXQ010000064.1 GCA_012515825.1 Fibrobacter sp. | reverse complement strand
TCGAAACGCAGGCAACTGACAAAGCGCTCTGGCTTACGGTGGCAGCGACTCCAAACGAATTGCAGACTATTTTGTGGGACCAATTCTATTACAGCATCTATCGTTATCCATACATGGTCGAACTGCAGAACGCAAAACCTGAAGGGCATAACACGAATTTCTGGAAACCTGCTGGGTACAACGAATCCAATGGGGGAACGGCTTCTGGCTTCTCACGGCATGCGAATGGCGGCGGTTTTGTTTCTAGCAAAGCAAGTGTGGCGGCGACAGTTTACGTAGGGCCCAATGCAGTGGTGAATGGCGGTACGATCTCGGGGAACGTACGCATCGAAGACAACGCAGTAGTCAACGGCGGTACCATCTCGGGTGATGCCATTATTCGCGGACGTGCGCTCGTTACTGCAGGCACCATAAGTGATAAAGCCATTCTCGAAGACGATGCTTGGCTCGTCAGCGGCAGCCTAAAGGGGAACGCAAAAGTGGGAGCGATCTCGATTATTGTCAACAGCAATATTTCCGAAAATGCACAAGTGTACGGCGTTATGTGGGCTGTTAGCGGTAAAACCGTCAGCGGTACGGCACAACTCCGTGGAGACCTTGAGAATAACTTTACACAAACACTCTCCAAAGGTGTGTTCTATGGTATGGTTGACGACGGCATGCTCAACAACGCAAACTTCGGTGCCAATCTCTTGATACCACCCACCGACGCCACAGCAAGCATCGGAAACGTTACTTGGTACGATTTGCCAGACGAGCCCTCCACGGCGATTCGTTCTCAATCTCCACGCACACGCACGACAATGCAAAAAGGGCATAACTACAAGTATAGTGTCGACGGACGTAAGCTCGGCAATGAGCACGGATTCATCAAGGTATATACAAAGCCAAATTTCTAGATTTGGTTTTATAAAACGAATGAGGTAGTCGCGGGAGTCATCAAAAATGACTCCCGTTTTTTTCATAGTGTAATACAGGTAGCGCGAATTTAAAGAAGGCTGAGAAAATCTAGATGGCAAAATGGCTGAACCTTTCGCAGAGGCATTCAAGTCATACTTAACGAAAAACAACGACGTTAAAAAAATGAAAGTCTTATTTAAAAGACTTTTTATTACATGCAAAAGTTATTCTTTGGAAAAATCGATTACGATATATGCTTGTAATATTGGCAACTTCGTATTTTGAAAATGAAATTCGTTTTTTTTGGTAAAACGTTAATGTTATTTCGACTGGCGTCCGAGCAAATCAAAAAATCTTCTCTTTTCTTTTTTATAGGAGTGCATTTGTTTTTTGTTTCGAGTAGCGTTTTTTAGTGTTCCCTGAACGCCAACGGCATAAGTACCACCTTGATCCACTACAGCCCAAGCTTCATTCTTCTCTAGATCAAGGCCTTGAGTTCCTACTGGATCTGTTTCTTGCCAAGGACGCCTTAATAGATTGTCTTTGCCTGCACAACCCCAGTAATTATTCGCTTCTTGCCTCATTAAACAAAGCTCACCGATAGATTCTGATGTAAGGCCTTCTGCATTAAAAGACATCGCTAATGCAAAGGATGGCGTTTCTAACGATCCATTTTCTTTTTCTAGCCCCCAAAGAGTCCATGCTGCACTTTTTAATCCAGAAAAAATACGCCAATCGGTAGACGCAAGAGCTGAAAACGCACGACGTGAAAAATCTTTTTTTGAAGTTTTCCATATTCCAGATAATACTCGAACAGAAGTGCCTAAAAAGGAGTCGCTTAGCGATGTTAATGAGGCATTTGGAGCAAGTAAGGTCTGTTTACCACGAGAAGACCATCCCCAAACTCGACGCACGCTCCACTGCTCTTTGAGATTAGGAGCCTCGATTAATTCTCCAATCATGACTCCCGTTGGAGCCCCCCAAGAAGTAATTTCAACTCGTTCTCCTTCAACTTGAACAATCTGATAACCTACATACCCAAGCTCTTGACCTAACGCCACTTCTCTCGTTTTTCCAAAAGCGGGCACATTAAATTTTTCATCTATTGTCGGAATCAAAGATGGATAAAATTTCCAAGACGCACCAGAAAAAATGGCTTGCTGAAGTTGTAAACCGCCATCTCCTGGCTCTTCAATTATGGAATGCTGTAATAAATGCTCGTGACCTGCAATATAAAGACGCACTCCATGATCCACCAATGTTTTCATAAACCTCGTGGTGTTAAGAGAATCAACGCTTGGATTATCCCCAAAAAGATTGTCCTCATGACACGCCCCTATTAAAGGCTTGTGTCCAAAAACAAAAGCAGGCACATTTGCACCCCCTTTTGCTTTTAGAACGGAGTCCACCCAAGAAATTTGATCTGCGACAGGACAAGAAGCGGCGCGGCTATCCATATA
Source organism: Fibrobacter sp. (assembly GCA_012515825.1). GTDB lineage: Bacteria > Fibrobacterota > Fibrobacteria > Fibrobacterales > Fibrobacteraceae > Fibro-01. The sequence goes on along the minus strand of JAAYXQ010000064.1, from coordinate 810 downwards.
AGGATCTAAAAAGATAAACGTAGCCCCTGATTCTTGAAAAGCATAGCTACGGCCCACTGCACAAGAGGGGCTAGAAAAATGACTTCCTATTTTAAAAGAAGTGCTCCCTGGAATAAGACGTGGATGGATCTGAGCACTGTCTGTCCAGAGAAAAGCATCTGTTGGAGTTTGATTCATTTCTCCTGTACGCGTTTGAGGAAATACTCTTAGAAATTCTTTTGCCACAAAAGGGCCTTCATCATGATTCCCACGAACAGGAAAAACACCTATTTGAGCATCATAAAGTTCTTGTGCCCAAGTGACTCTTGTTTGCACGCTTTTAACATCAACATCATCTCCGAAATCGCCTAGTAAGACTAAAAATTTTGGCTTATGATTCAAAATCAAACGCTCTTGAATCTGATGAATAAAATCAACGGCGACAGAATTGGGATTTCGATAGCCACTCAAACTATCTCCCGAAAGGCAAAGAGTATCGCTAGTACCTTCAATAGGCGTACATACTTCTGAAGCCCATTGAGTATCCCCTAAAATGGCAAAGGTCCATGATTCTTCTGCATGAAGAGGGCAAAACAAGATGCCTAGAAAAGGCAATACCCCGAAAACAGATTTCTTGATTCCCATAAAAATCTCATCACAATAAAACACCCAGATAATAATTTATCTTGAAAAAACGGTCGCTATTTTTATTTAAGCAAAAAACGTTGTAAAAAAATCAAGAAAAATACAATACGAGATCAAACGCTTGAATTTAATCAAAAAAAAACACCTCTATTGCATTGGAGTGATAGCGATTTATTCTAATCGCTA
>JAAYXQ010000063.1 GCA_012515825.1 Fibrobacter sp. | reverse complement strand
TTTATTAATCTTAGACTTAGAAAAGTCGGGGTGAGAAATTAAAAGTAGTGTGTTTATATTCATACTACACAATGTAAAAAAAATAAATGGATAGATATTTTATTTAAAGGTTGTTTTATTATCTTGTAATTCCATATATAGTGTTAAAAAAAGAAAAGACCTAAAAAATATGCAATATGTTGATGAATAGGTCAAAAAAAATAAACGGATGGAACCATGATTTTAAAAGTAAAAAAGCGCGATGGTCGCGAAAAGCCCTTTAATATAGAGAAGATTGCTGGAGCTATTGCTAAAGCAATTCGGGCTTCTGGTGAATTAGATGAACGTTTAAAAGATGATGAACAACAACTCAGTTTGATTAAAACAAACCCAGAAGATGCTTTAGAATCAACGTCTTTGAACCTAGCCATTGCTGTAGTCAATCATATAGAATCTCAAGGGCAACAACAACCTGGTATCGAGGATATTCAAGATGCTGTTGAACATGTTTTAGTCGAGCAAGGCTTTTTAGAAACTGCTAAACGATATATTCTATATAGGGCTGAACGTTCCCGCATTCGAGAACTCAATACACGATTAATGCGAACGTTACATGATATCACTTTTAGTGATGCAGAAAAGTCAGACTTAAAAAGAGAAAATGCAAATATTGATGGCGATACCGCTATGGGAACCATGTTAAAATATGGTTCCGAAGGGGCAAAGCATTTTTATACTATGGTCATGTTAAAGCCAGAGCATTCTATGGCGCATCAAGATGGAGATATCCATATTCATGACCTAGATTTTTATTCATTGACAATGACTTGTTGCCAAATTGATTTAAATCATTTGTTCGAAGGAGGCTTTAATACAGGTCACGGTCATTTACGTGCTCCAAGAGATATTCGAAGCTATGCTGCCCTAGCTGCAATTGCTATTCAAAGCAATCAGAATGATCAACATGGTGGTCAATCCGTTCCTAACTTTGATTATGCCTTAGCCAATGGTGTTCGTGTTTCTTACCGCAAGTTTTACACTTCAAACCTAATCAAAGCTTTGAAAATAATGACAGAATCTGACGAATCTGTGATTACTGAAATAGTCAAGAAACTTCACTTGGAACTTGGAGAATTAGGAATTTACCCTACCTTAGAACCGAATCCTACATTTCATGAATATGAAGCCAAAGAATTAGTCAAAAACTTCTCCAGTGATATTGTTTCTAAGGCTCAGGCCTTCGCTCAAAAACAAGCTTATCAAGAAACAGATAAAACGACTTTCCAAGCCATGGAAGCTTTTGTTCATAATTTAAATAGTATGCATAGCCGAGCTGGAGCACAGACGCCGTTTTCAAGTATAAACTATGGATTATGTGTTGAACCAGAAGCACGTATGTTGATGCGCAATTTATTGCTAACTACAGAAGAGGGGTTAGGTGCTGGGGAAACGGCTATTTTTCCAATACAAATCTTTAGAGTAAAAGAAGGGATCAACTTAAATCCAGGAGATCCTAATTATGATTTATTTAAGCTTGCTTGTCGCGTAAGTGCTAAACGTTTGTTCCCTAATTTTAGCTATCAAGATGCTCCATTTAATCTCCAGTATTATAAACCAGGGCATCCAGAAACTGAAATTGCCTATATGGGTTGTAGAACTCGTGTGATTGGTAATATTGTAGATCCAACAAGAGAAATCACGTTTGGTCGTGGAAACCTTAGTTTTACTTCCATTAACTTACCTCGAATTGCAATTAAACTCAATGGAAGTCAAGAACTCTTTTTTAAAGAATTAGATCGTATTTTAGAGCTCGTCCGAGATCAGTTGTTAGAACGTTTTGAAGTCCAGTGTCGTAAAAAAGTAAAGAACTTTCCATTCTTAATGGGACAAGGCGTTTGGATTGATTCAGATCAATTAGACTGGAACGATGAAGTTCGTGAAGTCATTAAGCATGGCACTCTTTCTATTGGTTTTATTGGTCTTGCTGAAACGCTCATTGCTTTGACAGGTAAACACCATGGAGAATCCGATGAATCACAAAAGCTAGGCTTGAAAATTATCAAGCACATGCGTGATTTTTGTGATGCCGAAAGTGAACGATTGAAACTCAATTTCTCTTTACTTGCAACACCAGCAGAAGGTCTTTCTGGACGTTTTGTTCGAATGGATCGCAAACGATTTGGAGAAATAGTAGGTGTTACGGATAAAGACTATTATACCAATTCGTTCCATGTTCCTGTTTATTACAAGACAAATGCTCTTCATAAAATTGAAATAGAGGCTCCTTATCATGCGCTCACCAATGCGGGCCATATCAGCTATATCGAACTAGATGGCAATCCAAGCCATAATCTAGACGCCTTTGAAAAGATTATTCGGGTCATGGCAAAATCTGGAATGGGATATAGCTCTATAAACCATCCTTTAGATCGTCATCCAGAATGCTCTTATACAGGCATAATAGGAGATGAATGTCCTAAGTGTCATGCCAAAGAATCTGAAGGAGCGAAATTTGAACGCATTCGTCGAATTACAGGTTATTTAGTAGGCACATTAGAGCGCTTTAATGATGCCAAAAAATCAGAGGTTAAAGATCGAGTCAAACATGGGCTTTAACATGTCAGAACCAGAAGAACGAGTGTTAAGACTTCGTATTTCTGGAATTGAGCCAGAGTCTATTGTGGATGGGCCTGGCATTCGAATGACTATTTTTGTTCAAGGTTGTCCACACCGTTGTCCTCATTGCCATAATCCTCAAACTCATGATTTTAATGGAGGGTATTTTTTGCCTATCCAAGAAATTTTAGAAATGATTGAAGAAAATGACATTTTAGATGGCATAACTTTTAGTGGGGGAGAACCTTTTTCACAAGCAGAAGAGTTAGTCCCATTAGCTCGTGAAATAAAAGAACGAGGCTATAATTTAGTCATCTATACAGGGTATTTATATGAAGATTTGTTGGCCTCTTCTTCTAAAATTCCTGCTTACTTAGAATTACTCTCATTTGCTGATATACTTGTTGATGGTCCTTTTATTTACGCAGAAAGAACATTAGACGCCCCTTTTAAAGGGTCTGAAAATCAGAGAGCCATTGATGTTCAAAAAAGTTTATCAGAAGGGCGAGTAGTTCTTTTTTCTTAAAATGAGGAAAAGTAAGGGCTGGTCTTTTTTTTATTTAATATGGACCTGTTTTATCTTAAATACCATATTTTTCTCTTTTTTAATTCATTTTCTGAGTTGTTTGTTTGAAAATGATTTTTTGATAAACCATCAAAAAAATGATTCAAAAGAGATACGGTTGATACAGTTATTTGTTTTGAAGCTGTTATTCAGGATTAAGCTTTTTATCTAATAACTTATTTTTTTTACGTGGTTAAGGATGCTGTCTATGCTCTAATCTTTTAGAGTGAGTTTTCAAAACAAGGATCTTTTTATGAAACTAAAAAAAATGGTATTAATCGTTATGAGTCTAATTTCATCTGTATTTGCACAAGATAAGCCATACTCCGGAGCCGAATTATATAGCAATAACACCTTTATGTACGGTAGGTATGAAGCAAGAATGTATATGGCCGCGGGTAATGGTTTAGTTAGTTCTATGTTTTTGTATTACAATGACTCATGGATAGGTAAAGGAGAACCTTGGGTAGAAATAGATATAGAAGTGTTAGGTAAATCACCAAGCACGTTTCAATCAAACATAATCTCTGGGTCTTTGGAGTCTAAGATCACCAGTGAAAAGCATCACAATCTCTCCCAGCCAGCCAATGCCACTTATCATACTTACGCGATGGAATGGACGCCTAATTATGTAGCTTGGTTTGTAGATAATGTAGAAGTCAGAAGAGCTGCAGTAGGATCGAGTGATGAAAAAAATCAAGTGACTAATTTGAATAAAGAACAAAGTCTTCGTTTTAACCTTTGGTCTTCTACTGTTGCAGCTTGGGTAGGTGCTTGGGATGAAAATATATTACCTGTAAATCAATTTATTAACTGGGTTAAGGTTTATAATTATACTCCTGGGCAGGGGCCTAATGGTAGTGATTTTACCTTGTCTTGGGTGGATAATTTTGAATCTTTTGATAATTCTCGTTGGGGTAAAGGAGACTGGACTTTCGATGAAAATCGAGTTACAATGAGTAAGGGTAATATCAACGTTAAAGATAACACTTTGATCTTAAGTATTACAAAAGTGGGCCAAGAAGGTTTTACAGGAACAGTCCCTGTTGATCCAGAGGAGAACACAAGTATTGAGACTCCAAAAAGAAATCTTGAAAAACGTCCTTCTGGCATTTATGAAGTAAAAACCTTTGATCTAAAAGGTCGTTATCAGGGATTACAAAAAATAGAGCGCTGATTTATGTAATTTTACATAATGAAGCAAATCATTGTTGAAACATTATTGAATCAAAAGCATCGAACAGGAGAGCAATTGCCTTCTGTTCGTCAATTAATGACTTCATTCAAAGCATCATCGGGGACTGTTCAGCGGGCATTAAAAGAACTTTGCAGTCAGGGAGTCATTTTTTCGATTCCATCAAAGGGATATTTTTGGGGTAATCGCACTGCTTTTTCTAATCATCCTCCAGTAATTCAATCTCCTATAGAATTATTGCACAATCGATTTATGCTCGATTGGAGATCGGGAGCTTTTTCTCATGATCGAACATTACCTTCCTTAAAAGAATTAAAAGCTCGCTATCATGTCTCTTCCTCTTTGCTCTTAAAGTATTTATCGCAAGAACTACAATCTGGCTTTCTTGGCCGAATTGGAAAAAGTCGATTTTTTATCAATTCCACTTTTCAACAAGAAACAAAAACAGAAGTTTTACTAATTACACGTTGTACTCAATGGGGCGCTTTTGCTCCAGAAAGTGAACGAGAAGTAGATTTCATTCGTTTAGTGTATCGAGGAGCCGCTTCTCGGCGGCTAAAACTACGCTTATTAGGCTATAATGAAGAAACAAATCAATGGATTGATCGAAATGGAGTGGTCTGTCATCTTGAAGAAAGAAAAAATACGATTGGCGCCATCGTTTCAACGCTTTTAATTCAAAAACCAAAACCATTTCTCTCCGCTTTAAGTCATCTTTCGGTTCCTGTATCTATTTGGTGGGAACACCCTCAAGAAGGATTCCATTCGCTATTTAAAAAGCAGCCTTTATGGACGTTTTTTAATTCGACTTTTGGTTCTGTACCAGGCCGCATGATGGGACGATTTTTATTAGAGAAGGGTATTCAGAAAGTCGTTTATATCTCTCCATACCATGCCAGTTCTTGGTCTCAAGATCGCCTCACAGGACTTCAAGAAAGTGGTTTAGTTGTTTTGCCATTCACAGATTCTACTAATGCAAGTCCTTGGGATTACAGAGAACGGGCGCGTCAAAATGGTCCTAAAAATACAGTAGAATTAAGAGCCAGAGATTTATTACGCCAAAGGCTGAAAAAAATGATTTCTAAAGCTCCTACCACAGAAGCATGGGTCTGCGTGAATGATGAAGTGGCTGCTATAATAATGGAACTTTTTGAACAAAAGAAAATAAATAAAAAGCCTTATATTATAGGCTTTGATAATTCTTCTGAAAGCTATCTATTGCAATTTGATTCTTATGATTTTAACACAGAAGCATTAGTGCTACAAATGTTTTATCATCTGAATTCCGATTCGCTTTTAGCAAGTCACCTTGTAGAAATACCAGGCTCCTTAGTGGAAAAATGATTTTTATTCCTGAGTCTGTCGAATCATCGTTAAAATCATTTTAAAAGCAGTGACCGCTTGTAATGCATGTGGAATGTTCGCTGGCATAATGATGAGCTCTCCAGCGTGTAAGCGATGAGCTTCTCCTCCAATAAAAATATCGGCTTCTCCATCGACTACTTGAACAAGAGCATCAAACGGTGCTTTATGTTCACTTAAACCTTGCCCTTTATCAAAAGCAAATAAAGTGACCGTTCCTTCTTTTTTGCGAATGATTTCTCGACTCACTACGGATTCGGCTTGATAAGACAAGTGGTTTTCTAAGTTGATGATGTTTTGAGGCATGAGTCATCCTTTATCGTTTTATTAACGATGGCTAAACTATTCAATAATATATGAAATGAATAAATACAAAAGTGCTTAATATGTAAAGATCTTGTATAAAAAACGAACGTTTCCTTTTTCGTAAAGAGAGATAAATTATCTTTGTTTTATGCCTAATTTAACGCTTCGTGACCTACTTTCTCCTAAAGGGGAACCTGTTTTAGCAGATAACTTGCTTGAATCATTTTTAACTTGGGTTGAAGATCATCATATTGATTTATATCAAGCACAAGAAGAAGCCATTCTTGAACTATTTGATGGCAAAAATGTCATCTTAAATACTCCCACAGGTTCTGGAAAGTCTTTAGTCGCCTTAGCTCTTCACTTTTATAGCTTATC
>JAAYXQ010000062.1 GCA_012515825.1 Fibrobacter sp. | reverse complement strand
TTAATACGCTGTGCTTCGCCTCCAGAAAGAGTCGTAGAAGGCTGCCCTAATTTTAAGTAGCCAAGCCCAATTTCTTGTAATAGTTTTAATGGCTCTACAATCTTTGGAATCGATTCAAAAAAGACACAAGCCTCATCTACACTCATTTCTAGAACATCATAAATATTTAGACCTTTAAAATAAATTTCTAGTGTAGGTTCGTTAAAACGTTTCCCATCGCAAAATTCACAGGGGATTTCTACGCTTGGCATAATCTGCATATCGACCGTTTTAACGCCAGCCCCTTCGCACATTTCACAACGCCCTCCAGGGACATTAAAACTAAAACGGCTTTTAGTATACCCACGTACTTTACTTTCTGGTAAAGAAGCAAATAGATCTCGAATCGAATCAAAAATTTTCGTGTACGTGACAGGATTGGAACGAGGTGTTCTTCCAATAGGTGTTTGGTCTATTTCAATAACCTTATCAATATGCTCTAAGCCTTCCATGCGGTCAAATAAACCAGGCTCTTCTTCGGCGTGGTGAAAATGGCGAGCGAGTTCACGGCGCAAAATGTGATTCACTAGAGAGCTTTTTCCAGAGCCTGAAACCCCTGTCACTACAGTAAATGCGCCATCTAAAGGGATCGAAACGTCGATATTTTTTAAGTTGTTTTCTCGTGCACCGTAGATGGTTAAAAAAGGCGTTTTGGAATCGATTCGTTTTCTTTTTTGAGGAATATCAATCTTCTTTTGACCACTAAGATAAAGCCCCGTAAGTGATTTTTTATTCTTTTCTAATTCTTCTGCAGTGCCCATGGCAATCACTTCACCGCCTTTGACACCAGCACCAGGCCCAATATCAATCACACAATCAGCCCGTCGCATAGTTTCTTCATCATGCTCCACGACAATTAAGCTGTTCCCTTGCGCGCGAAGGTGTTCTAAAATATCTAATAGTTTTTCATTGTCTCTTGGATGTAAGCCAATACTAGGCTCATCTAAAACATATAACACGCCTTGCAAACCTGCTCCCACAGCGCCTGCCAAGCGAATGCGTTGGGCTTCCCCACCCGAAAGAGTGGCAGAACTTCTAGAAATATTAAGATAGCCAAGCCCTACGGCTTCTAGAAAAGAAAGCCTGTTTTTAATTTCTTTGAAAATTTCTTTTCCAATATGTTCTTCACGAGGAGTGTATTTTTGTTCCTTAAAAAACTTTACCGATTGATTCACAGACCAGCTACTCAAATCTTGAATGCCATAACCATGAAAACGAACCGCATTGGCTACAGGATTTAAGCGCGACCCGTTACAAGTATGGCAAATGCTTTCATGCATGTATTTTTTAAAAAGATGAATATGCCATTTATCCCATAGTTCTTGCATTGTTGGCACCACACCCGAAACTTTTTTGGATGGGGGTCCGTAAAGAATGGCCTCTTGTTGGTTTATAGAAAGAGACTCCCATGGAGTATCAAGAGAGAACTTCATCTCTTTGGCAATTGCTTTTAAGTCTGACCAACCAAACGAAGAAAAAATGATATCACCATCTTTTTTTTGAGG
>JAAYXQ010000061.1 GCA_012515825.1 Fibrobacter sp. | reverse complement strand
GAATTAGGAACGATATTAAGAGAAAAGCTGTTTAGCGTATACCACTGCCCTTTTGCATCTTCTGTAACATACGTGTTATTATAAACAGAGGCATAGATTGCCGCATTCTCTTTAATAATCAAAACATTAATGTAATTCTCCATTAATTCGTTCACCCAAGCTTCCCCATCAGCATTAATTAAACGCTCATCATAAAACCCTGGTTTCCCACCTGTAGGAGGCGGTTTTTGAATATCACAAGGATCTAACATTCCTTCTGGACGAGAATCGGTTACAGAAATAGCTAAGCGAATGCCAATGGAACCATCTTTACCTTCTATAGAACGAATCTTTCTAGCTGAAACTCTTGATTCTGAAGCAGGTTGATCAAAGCTTCCTCCTCGACGCACCTTTTGTGTATGTAAAGTCGCTGGCCCTGTAGGATTTGTTAAATCTCCTTCACTAAAGGTACCATAGCTATCATACATCCATTCATAGACATTTCCACTCATATCGTAAATACCAAGCTCATTGGGTGCTTTTGTTCCCACATCTTGAGCACTTTTAAAACAAAAATCTCCAAAACAAGTCTCTTTTATATTGAGAGAATACCAAGCGACGTCATCGGCATTATTGCTCCCAGAATAAAGTGTTCCTTTACTTTTATTCCCTCCACGTGCAGCAAATTCAAATTCTGCATCTGTGGCTAATCGATATTTTTTTCCAGTTTGTTCGCTCAACTTACAAGTAAAAGAAATGGCATCATACCATGTTACACTTGTTTTTGGTTTATTATCCTTCGTTGTATTATCAGCCATGACAGCTTGCCATTGAGCATTCGTAAGTTCATATTTGGAGATATAATAATCACTTAACGTCACACGATGAGTTGGCTTTTCTTGCGTCTCACATTCTGTATCGCCATCAGAACAGCCTCTTTGATAGGATCCGCCCTGAACATAAACCATCTCTAATGACTTATTTGCTGTATTTAAGTTGCTCAAAGTTATCGAATAATCGCTCTGAGCATAAGAATACAAAAGCGAACTCACCACAAAAGAAAAAAGGGCTGTTAAAAAACAAACTCGCATAGAAGCCTCCAAAGAAGGAGTTTTTGATAATTAGAATTTATATAAATAAAAGAAATTCAAAGGGAATTTGCTAATCATTCAAAAAATAGCATTGTACGTTGTTGTAATTTTTTAATACAAAATAAGGAAAAAGAGCATCAGTTTTTCAAAGATAATCGCGGCCAGTAAATCATATTTTTTTCAAAAAAAAGTAACATGGATCCTATTTTTCCATAAAAATATTACACATCTTTGTAAGAAACCCTCTTTTAACAAACCTGAATTGACTTTTCTAAATAATTAAAACTGATAATCGTGTAATTTAACGCCTTAAACATCGATTCAAGCTTAGAGATCTCACTCCATTTCATATAAAATGATTTTTTTTGTTAAATTTTGCACTGAATTTTTCAGAGATGTTAAGGAATTCATATGCTTGTATCTATTAATTGGCTCAAAAGACACATTGACCTCCCTGAGTCTATTGAGGAAATAGAAAAGACTCTTACTGCTGTTGGTCTTGAAGTAGAAGGAAAAACCGAGCCAGGTAAAAACTATGAAAAGCTCGTTGTCGCCAAAGTATTAACTTGTGAACCTCACCCTGATAGCGACCACCTTCACGTGACCACAGTGAACAATGGGCAAGAAGTCATTCAAGTCGTTTGTGGCGCACCTAATATTAAAGCAGGCCAAACAGTTGTTTTAGCACCCATCGGAGCAGAGTTACCTCTACCCAATGGTGAAAAGCTCAAAATGAAAAAGTCAAAAATTCGTGGTGTAGAAAGTTTTGGAATGATTTGCGCAGAAGATGAAATAGGTCTTTCCGATAATCATGATGGAATTATGGTTCTTGATAATTCTATTGAAGCAGGAACGCCATTCATCAATCTTTCATTTTATGACACCACACTGGAACTAAACGTTACACCTAACCGTCCAGATGCGCTTTGCCACAGAGGCGTTGCTCGTGAACTAGCAGCTAAATTTGGTCGTCCTCTGAAAAAATTAGAGTATTCTATTATTGAAGAATCTACTCCTATTTCAAGTCAAATTTCCCTTTCTGTGGATCCCGATTGCGGCTGTACTTGTTATGTAGGCCGAGTTTTAACAGATATTGAAGTAAAACCATCTCCAGCATGGCTATCTACGTTACTACACTCAATAGAAATCCCTTCAATTAATAACGTAGTGGATATTACCAACTTTATATTAATGGATATTGGGCAACCACTTCATAGTTTTGATATGGATCAATTATCTGGTAATTCTATTCATGTACGTCGCGCAAAAGCAGATGAAAAGATTACCACCATCGATCATAAAGAATATCTTCTTGCTCCTACAGATTTAGCGATTTGTGATGGAAATACTCCAGCTTGCGTTGCTGGTGTCATGGGCGGAGCAGAATCAGAAATCAACGAAAAAACAAAAAATGTATTTTTAGAAAGTGCATATTTTAATCCGACCATTGTTCGCAAACAAAGTAAGCGTCTCGGGCTCTCTTCTGACTCTAGTTATCGTTTCGAAAGAGGGATAGATCCATTTATGCAAGAAGAAGCTAGTTTGTATGCTTGTTCTTTAATTCAGCAAATCACAAACTGTAAAATTCTAAAAGACGCCGTTTCATTCACCGCTCCAGAACACCCAAAAGAATTGAAACAAGTTTCTATTCGTCCTTCTCGCGTACAAAAAGTTCTTGGGATCTCCCCTTCTGCAGATGAAATTAGAAAGCACTTAACAAGCATTGGCTTAGTTGAAGAAGTCCCTTGTTGTCAAGCTCCAGACAAGAATGCAGATGTTTTAAACTTCTCTATCCCTGGTTTCAGACCTGATCTCGAAAGAGAAGTAGATTTAATTGAAGAAGTGGCTCGCCTTATTGGTTTTGATAAAATTCCATACGATTTACCTCTCATTCGTATGCAGACAAATGATTTGCCAGTTCAAGAACAGATTAATCGTAAAATTCGTTACTCTCTTTCTGCAATGGGATTACACGAATGCTTGTCCCTTCGTTTCACAAGTAAAAAACTCACTCAAAATGTTTTTGGTGAACCAAATGAAAAAGACCCTCGTAGTACACCTGCCGCTTTACTAAACCCACTTTCTGAAGATCTCGGTGTAATTCCAACTTCTCTTTTGCCCAATATGTTAAAATATATTGCAGAAAATGAGAAGAATAGACCAGGAACCATTCGTTTATTTGAAGTCGCTAAAGGCCAATTCTCAAGAAAAAGAGAATCCGAAAGAGACACAGGGTTTGATGAAATCCCATTACTCGCCTTTGCTATCGCAGGGCACTGGAAAACGAATGCTTTAGAAGAAAAGGCTGCTCCTATTTCATTCCTAGACTTCAAAGGCGTTATTATTAGTCTATTTAAGAGATTAGGCTTATCTATTGATTTCAAAACGCCAAGCGTTCAAGAATCATTCCTTCATCCAGCACAGCAAGCTGAACTGGTCTGCGGTTCTTACAAATTAGGTACCGCAGGAACTCTTCACCCAGCCGTTATGGAAAAGATGGACATTAGTTATGAGACTTGTGTCTTAGAAGTTCGCTTAGATTTTGTTGAAAAAGCGATGCAAAATAGAGTTACTTTTGTACCATTCAGCCGTCAAGTGCCTTCTTCTCGAGATATTTCCATTGAAGTCGATGAGCAGATGACTCACCAATCGATTTTAGAACGAATTTCAGGTTTCAACCCTAAAAATCTCGCCTCTATCCAACTAAAAAGTATTTATCAGGGCGATAAAATCGCTGCAGGTAAAAAGAATATGGTTTATTCTCTTGTTTACCAAGCTATGGACAAGACTCTCACTGATGAAGAAGTGAATAAAGTTCATAATAAACTTAGGGAAAAGCTTGTTCAAAACGGTGATATTCTTTTAAGGTAATTTCTACCAAGAATGATCTTGTTTTTCTTGGTGTTTTAACATTC
>JAAYXQ010000060.1 GCA_012515825.1 Fibrobacter sp. | reverse complement strand
ATGGGTATTAGCGGACACACTAATTTCTAAAAATTCTTGTGAGACTTAGGGCACTAGATTCTATTCGAGGGTTACTTTTACTCCAAATGACCCTCGATCATTTTGGAAAACCTATATCATCTTATTTATTTCAATGCTTCGGTTTCTTTAGTGCAGCCGAAGGTTTCTTTTTTTTATCGGGCTTTGTCGGCATGTTCGCCGCCATAAGCAAAAGAGAAAAAGACCCAAGTGCCTCTTGGATGCGAGCTAGAGCATTTCGCATTTGGAAATACCATATTATTTCTTTAGCCAGTCTTGTCTGTTCCTCTATCTTATTTTTACCCGCCTTAGTGCCCTATTTTAGAGGTATTCTCCAGCATCCACATACAGGTAGTTTTCTTTCTGCCTTATTAATCCATACCCCTACTTGGCTTGACGTTCTTCCTCTTTATGTGATTTTAATGCTCATCGGATCATTCTTTTTTCCAAGACTCGCACGCGGCTCTGTTTATAAAATTTGGCTTCTCTCTTTTTTAGTCTGGATTTTAGCCCAATTTGGAATTCGAGAAAACATACACGCCCTATTCCCTAAATGGATTAACCATGGCTTCTTTGATTTACTAGGATGGCAATTCATCTACTTCTCTGGAGCGGCAATCGCTGCGTGGTGGAAACACCATCAAAAAGCAAAGACAACCCCTCTTCGCTTTGTTCAAATCATTTCTTATGTAGCCATCTTTATCACGATTTTTTTATTCCTCTGGTCTCACCAATGGATTTCAATTCCCCTACCGAGCGAGTTTTGGATTAGCCGAGAACATCTAGGGCTTTTACGTTACCTCAATTTTATTGCCTTTGCATTAAGCATCTGCTTTATTGTTAGAACACGCCCCTCATTACTTGATTTTCAATTTTCCGCAACGCTTGGAAAGCACAGCCTAGAAGTCTACACGGCCCATACAGTTCTCATCTATATTTGGCTGATTGTTCCAAAATACGTTCATCTTCATATGCCTTGGAATATCATTTTTCCACTATTCGCTTGCTTCTTATTATGGCTACTTGCCTTTATATTAGACGTTCAAAAGCAGAAGCACAAGATTTTGTAACCAAAGAATCTCTGACTTTTTGCAATGCTTTTTTTAGTATCTCTTGTTTTATCTTTGTTTTTTTAATCCATTTTTTAGTGACTTCTGGAGAAACCGCATACGCTTTCGCAATTGCCCATGCGATAGCCATTTGCGCATAATAATCTTCTTGATGTATTAACGCCAATTGATCTAAAACTAAAGAGAGATAAGAATCCGTTAAAAAATAAAATAACGAAAGTACCACGGCAAAGCGCACCTCATATTCAAAATCCGACTTAAAATATTTTTGTAAAAAAAACCATGTTTCTTCTTGATTTTTCGCGACTTGTTTTAGCCCCACACAAAAGCTGTCGCAAACAGACCAATTGTCGATCAAAGGGATATAAGGTTCTACGTACTTTTCTAAAAACGTCTCATCCCATGGCAAATAACCAATAGCCATCCCGAGCACCATACGTTCTTCAAAGCAGGGCTTTTTTAAGCTCGATTTTAATAAATCAACATTCCCTTCCTTCGCTATTTTTTTGGCGATACGTCGCAAAACAGGTAAACGCACACCCCACAAATCAGTGACTCCAGGTAACAATGAAGTACTGAATTTTTGATACTTCAAATCGACATTTTCTTTTAAGAAAAAACGTAGCTCTTTAGCCTTCATATCGCTCTCGAAGCATCTTTATCTCTGAAGCATAACCAGGGAGTTCATTTGGCGTTTCTAAAAAAAACGGTAATGATTTTAATTTTGGGTGATTGATGATACGAAGAATCCCCTCTAGCCCTATGGATCCATTGGCTATTGTTTCATGACGATCCTTATGGCTTTCAAAAGGATTTTTGGAATCATTCAAATGAATTGCCTTCAACTTAGAAAGCCCAATAATTTTATCAAACTCATCTAAAACATCATCCAAATGATTTACAATATCATACCCTGCATCATAAACATGACAAGTATCTAAGCAGACACCTAATTTTTCAGAACATTCTACTTTTTCGATAATGCTCTGTAATTCTTCAAAACGGCTCCCCACTTCTGTCCCTTTACCAGACATGGTCTCTAACAATACCAATGTATTTTGTGATGGCGAAAGGACTCGATTCAGCATAGAAGCAATGAAATCAATTCCAACAGAAACGCCTTGCTTTACATGACTCCCTGGGTGAAAATTGTACATGCTTTTTTTAAAATGATTCATTCTAAACAAATCATCTTTCATCATCGTCTCTGCAAATTCACGTAAACCACTATCTAATGCGCACGGATTCATAGTATAAGGAGCATGAGCTAAAATTGGCCCAAAAGAGTGCTTATCCAAAAACTGCACCAACCTTTCAGCATCTTCTGGATCAAAAGCCTTTGCTGCGCCACCTCTTGGGTTTCTAGTGAAAAATTGAAATGTATTTGCTCCAATACTAAGAGCCGTTTCACCCATGGCATAAAAGCCATCGCTAGAAGATAAATGACAACCAAGATAAAACATATTTAGATTCCTCTGAAATAAAAAAGCTTTAGTAAAGTGGATTTTTGAGGGAGCCTTTATAATGAAAATAAAAAAGAGACCCGCTAAAAACGAGTCTCTTT
>JAAYXQ010000059.1 GCA_012515825.1 Fibrobacter sp. | reverse complement strand
ATTGACCAAAGAATCAAGAGAGGCAAGTGAAAGCGACTTAGAAAAACTAAATCCAGCAAAAGGAGCAGAAAATGGAGACTGCCAAACATCTCCTTTTTTACCAACAATCATACCAGCAATTGCTTTTCCATCTCTTTTAAAAAGTAAATAACGCAACTGACTTACTTTACTTGCATTTAATTCATTAAATGCAACTGATTGATAAACAATAGTTTCTGATGTTAAAAAATGACTGTAATCCGCAGCCGATACTTGTATGCATTCGATACCATTTGTTATTAGATGTCCCATAGTTAATCTTTTTTTTGTTCCAGAAAACAAGTGTAATCTCGGCAATAATCTAACTCATCAAAATGATGAGATGTTAATACCAAACAAATAGAACCAGATGAAAAAGAAATTTCTTCCGCCCAGATTCCAGGTGGGATATGTAATCCATAATAAGGGCGATCTAATCGATAAATTTTAGAAGAAGTACCATCATCAATTTTTACATCAAAAGCACCGCTTGCGGCAATGAGTAATTGATGGCATTCATAATGAGCATGGCCACCTCGAGATTCTCCTCCAGGGATATCATAAAGATAAAAAACTCTTGCTATATCAAAAGGAATTGGCTTATCTGATTCCACAGCAGTTAAACTCCCCGATCGTTCGCTATGGCGAGGGAGGGTGATTAACGAGCAATCGCTTAACCTTGTTTTAATCATTTAGAAGATCCTTTTTTTAATTTTAGGAATTCTTCAAAATCCCAAACATAATCGTCTTCATCGTAAGAAGTTGAAGACAACACTAAAGCAAGCGAATTGGTTGAAAAATTATCTAAGGTACGCCAATGCAAAGGAGGCAAATATAAACCGTAATAAGACCTAGACAAAGAAAAGCGTTTTTCTTCTACACCATCATGAATTAAAGCGTCAAAACTACCCGATAAAGCGATGATAACTTCATGTTGATTTTTAAAAGCATGACTACCTCTAAGTTCTCCACCAGGGACATCGTATATCCAATAACAGCGTTTAATTTTGAAAGGAAGATGACGCTCCGATTCCAAAAAGCTTAAATTCCCCCTTTCATCTAAAATTCTAGGGAATTCAATTATTTGTGGTGTCACAACAATAGAAGACGTTGACATGAAAATCAAAATAGCAAAAAGGCCCTGAAAAAAAATTCTGCCCCTCTATTTTCTTTCTATATTTATGCAAATGAGTGAATTTTTGCATAAAGATAGCCTTGGTCCAGTTGTCCCTCAAGACATGAAAATTGAATTGGGATCAGAGGGATTTTTGCTGGAAGGCGGTGGTCGATTAAAAGAGTTATCGATTCGATATGAAACGTATGGTGAATTAAATAAAGAAGCAGATAATGTCATTTGGATTTGTAGCCCTTTAACGGCAGACGCTCATGTCGCTGGCTTTTATAAACCTGATGATAAAAAAGTAGGTTGGTGGGATGCTCTCATTGGCAAAGGAAAAGCCATCGATACCGATCATTTCTTTGTCGTTTGCAGTAATATTTTAGGCGGATGTAAAGGGACTACGGGCCCTGCAAGCATCAACCCAGAGACGCTAAAGCCTTACGGAGCTTCTTTTCCTAATATCACCATCGGAGACATGGTGCAAGCGCAAAAGAAATTAGCCGATGGTCTTGGAATCAAAAAAATCTTTTGTGTGATTGGTGGTTCCATGGGTGGTTTTCAGGCCATGAAATGGTCTATTCTCTACCCAGAAGAAGTAGAACGCTGCATTATCATCGCCTCCTCTCCTCGCTTCTCTAGCCAAGCACTTGGTTTTGAAATCGTGGGAAGAGATGCCATTAAACAAGACCCTAACTTTAATGGCGGAGACTACTACGAGGGAGAAATTCCTGCAGTAGGTCTTTCCAACGCAAGAAAAATTGCACACTTGACATACCTTTCTCGAGTGGGAATGGAAGCCAAATTCACAAGAGAAGCATGCAAAGATCCTAATCCCAAAGAATTCTTAATGGGCTTTCCTCTTGAAAGTTATTTAGCCTACCAAGGGGCTAAGTTTGTGGAACGTTTTGATGCAAATAGTTATTTGCATATCACTTATGCCACTGATACTTTTGATCTTGAAACAGAATATGGTTCTTTAGAAAAAGCATTTAAGAAGACAAATGCGAAATTTTTAAATATTACACTCAGCACCGATTGGCTTTTCCCTCCACATGAATCGAGAAAGATTACACACGCTTTAGTGAACGCAGAAAAAGAAGTCACAAGCCTTGAACTCGATACCTTATTTGGTCACGATGGATTTTTACTTGAAGTAGGAGATTTAGGAAAAGCTATTTCTGCCTTTATTTCTCCAGACCCTAAATTAAACCAACATTCAGATACGCAAGCGATTCCAGTGTTTCATGACACCGAAGATTTTGATCTTTTAGAAACGGCGATTCCTAATAACTCACGTATTTTAGATTTAGGTTGCGGGAACGGGGACTTAATAGAACGTCTTAAAATTCGGAAAAATGTTCAAGGCCTTGGAGTAGATAAAAACTTCAACAGTATTTTAAGCTGCTTAAGGAAAGGCGTTCCTGTGATTCAAAAAGACCTCGATGAAGGTCTTAAAGATTTTGGGAATCACAGTTTTGATTTTGCCATTTTGAATAGAACACTTCAAGAAGTCAACATGCCTTTAGATCTTTTACATGAGATCCTACGTGTTGCAGGTAAAGCGGTCATTACCTTCCCAAATTTTGGTCACTGGTCTGTACGAGCAGCACTTTGCCGTTTTGGCCGTATGCCCAAATCAAGCGAACTTCCCTATGAATGGTATAATACTCCAAATATTCACTTATTTACCCTACGTGACTTTATCCGTATGTGTGAATCGGAAAATTTAACCATCGAAAAGCTCTATTTTGATAACGATAAATTATTTAGTAAAATACTAACCTCTATTGGTCGTACTAATCTTGGCGCAGAAAGAGTGGTAGCCCTTGTATCCAAAAAAGACAAATAAAAAAGGTTTATAAAATGGCATCTATTTTCTCAATGACTGGCTATGGTAAAGTGGAAACTGCTTTTAATAACCATACTATCGTAATCGAATTACGTTCAGTAAATAACCGTTACCTAGATATCACCACAAAAATCCCTAAAAACTTAAGCCATATTGAAAACGATCTTCGTAATCAGATTAAAAACAAAGTAGCTCGTGGGTCTGTCTTTTTAAGCATTTTAATGGATTCTGGAGAAACAGGAAATATCCCTACCTCGTACAATGAAGCCGCAGTCAAAGCATTTATTGATATTGCTAATGATATTAAAGATAAGTTTAATATCGAAGGCAATGTCCATTTAGAACATTTGCTCTCTCTTCCTGATTTGATTCAATATTCCGATTCTTCGCAAGATCAAGAAGAACTAGAAAAGCATATCGCATTGAATTTAGATTTAGCAATAGACCAAATGATTGAAATGCGCAAAAAAGAAGGTGAAAACCTTGTTACCGATCTGAAAGCCCGTATTTCTACAATTGAAAATATTCTCAATGAAATTGAAAGACTTGAACCAACACGTATTTGCGACTGGAAAGAAAAATTTGAAGAGCGTTTAAAAGGCCTTTTGCAGAACCTCGAACTAGATCCTATCCGCTTGATTCAAGAAGCAAGTATTGTAGCCGATCGTCTCGATATTACAGAGGAAATAATTCGCTTTAGAAGCCATAATCAACTATTCTTGAATACCCTTAAAACTGGTGGTTCCCAAGGGAAAAAACTTGGCTTTATTTTACAAGAAATGGGTCGTGAAGCCAATACGCTTGGCACCAAGTGCCAATGTGCTCAAATTGCTGCTTGCGCTATTCAATTAAAAGATGCTGTCGAAACGATTCGCGAACAAGTGATGAATATCGAATAAGCTGCATTTTTATTGGCTTTTTTGTAGACCATTTCGACGCATTATCGGCAAAATTTGAGACAATAAAATACAACTATAAATAACAACGATATGTGTGGCCCTTACTCGCGTTCAAAGACCTGAAAAACCATTGGGTATGCATTTTTCTCGTCTGCGTCTCGTTTTTCTTCGCTTCGAAGAACCCAGCCCTCTCCTAAAGAAGGCATCTGAACATCACCCTCAATAGATGCTAAAACTCTTGTTATATAAAGCTTTTTGCAAAAAGGCAAAGCTTCTTTATAAATAGCCGCTCCGCCCACAATAAAACACTCTGTTTCACCCGCGTCTTTTGCAATTTGTAACGCTTCTTCAAGAGAATAAGCCACAACACAGCCTGGAGCACTAAAAGCATTATTTCGAGTTAAAACAACATTCACTCGATCAGGTAATGGTCTTCCAATATCGGCATAATTTTTGCGGCCTAAAATAATATGATGCCCCGTCGTCACCGATTTAAAATATTTCAAATCCGCTGGCAAGCGCCAAGGCAAATGGCCATCACGACCAATGACATTATTTTCTGAGATAGCAACAATAGCAGAGATTAGCATAAAGAGTCCATAAAAGGGGTGATTAAAACTGAAATTAGTAAAAACCCAAGCATTGTTAGATCACTAATTTCTTAAAAAGGTAGTGTTACTTGTCAGGGCACTTCTTTTTCACTATTTTTATGCTGAAAATCTAAATAAAGTTTATTCAAACCTACCATTGTATATACGGAGATATAATGAAAACAGAAAAAATGGAATTCCAAACCGAAGTACGTGATCTTCTTAACTTAATGATCCACTCTTTATATAGCAATAAAGAAATCTTTTTACGAGAACTCGTTTCTAATGCAGCTGATGCCTTAGACAAACGCCGTTTTTTATCGGTTTCTAATGCAGCCCTTCTCCCTGTAGGAACTACCTTAAAAATCGATATCGCCGTCAATACCGAAGGTAAAATCATCACCATTGAAGATAATGGTATTGGCATGAATCGAGAAGATTTGATCAGCAATTTAGGCACCATCGCACGCTCAGGAACTAAGAATTTCATCAAGTCTCTCAAAGAAAAAGATCAATCCAATGTGGATTTAATTGGTCAATTTGGAGTTGGTTTTTATTCTGTATTTATGGTCGCTCGCAAAGTAGAAGTTTTGACCATGAAAGCAGGTGAAACTCAAGGTTTCCTCTGGGCATCTGAAGGTACTGGCGATTTCGAAATTACAGAAGCCCCAAAACAAGATGTTGGTACCAAAATCACCATTTACCTCAAAGACGATGAAGAAAGCCTTGAATATGCAAACGAATGGCAAATCAAGAGTGTCATTCAAAAGTACAGTGAATTTATTTCTTATGGTATCTTCTTTCACCCTGAACCAACTAAAAATGATAAAGGCGAAATTGAAGTTCATGAACCAAAACGCTTAAACGAAAAACCAGCTTTATGGCGTCAAAGCGAAAAAGAAGTCACTGAAGAACAATACAAAGAATTTTATAATGTCGTAGCTCACGAAGGAACAGAACCAGCCGCTTGGAACCACTCCCATGCCGAAGGATCCATGGAATTCTGGAGCCTTGTGTATATCCCATCCAAAGCACCCTTTAATATTTGGAATAATGAACGCGCACACGGCCTTAAGCTCTATGTAAAAAAAGTCTTCATTATGGATGACTGCAAAGAGCTTCTTCCTCCATGGCTACGCTTTGTTCGTGGCGTCGTTGACTCTGAAGATTTACCATTAAACGTGAGCCGTGAGATTTTACAATCCAATAAAATCATCACCAATATTCGTAAGCACGTCATAAAAAAAGTTCTCGATTCTTTACAACAAATGGCAGACAAAGATGTAGAGAAATATACAGAATGGTGGCGTGAACTAGGAGCTGTATTAAAAGAAGGCTTCTACATGAACTGGGAACACCTTGATGAGCTTAAAAAGCTGCTCCGTTTCCGTAGCACCAAAACAGAAGGGAATTCTCTCATTAGCCTTACTGATTATGTTTCTCGTATGCCCGAAACTCAAAAAGAGATCTATTACCTTATTGGTGATCGCAAAGAAGGAATTGACTCCAATCCTTTATTAGAAGCATTCCGCAGCAAAGGTTATGAAGTTCTTTTAATGAGCGATCCTATTGATGAATTCATGATGTCTTCTTTAACTGAATTTAGCGAAAAGAAGTTCCATGATATTAGTCGTGGTGACGTTGACTTTGAAAAGACCGAAGACGAAAAGAAAGCCGAAGAATCCTCTAAGTCCGAATTCAAGGGCCTTTGTGAAGCTCTACAAAAAACACTTGATTCTGATATTAAGGAAGTTCGTATTTCTAGTCGCCTCAAAGAAAGCCCATGCTGCTTAGTCACAAGCGAAGACGCCATGAGCTCCAGAATGGAGCGCATGATGGAAGCGATGGGACAAGGCAAAATGGAAAAGTCGAAACGCATTTTAGAAATCAACCCAACACATCCTATTTGTGAGATGCTAAAAGCTAAAATCGACAAAGCCGAAGATTTAGAAGATT
>JAAYXQ010000058.1 GCA_012515825.1 Fibrobacter sp. | reverse complement strand
TTCTTTTGGGGTTTTCTTCTCGCTTTGTTGTTTTTTATTGAACCTTCGATGGCGCAAGATGCTGTAGCAGAGGGTTCTGTTGCACAAGATTCTCTTGTTCTTGATAATGCGGTGACGGATTCGTCTGAATCGTCACTTGTTATAGACGCTTTGACCAGTATGGGCTTGGAAATTGGCGGTGGATCATCGTTTGTGGTGGGCCTTGAATGGTGGCCTTATTCCAAGACCAGTTACAATTTTGGGTTGTCCATTCGCACACAATATGTCTATGATTATATTGATCACGAAAGCGGGTTTTTGTTGTTTCCAAGTATTCGATATCCGAATGCTCCCGTGGCTTTTGCTGTGGGCCCCAAGATGGGTTGGTTTACTTCCAGTGGCTTTGATTACGGTGCTTCCTTTCGTATTGAAGTACTTTTTGTAGATTATGAGATGGGTTACCTCATCAATAAGAGACATATGTTTGCAACCATTACGTTCGTTTTTTCCATTCCGAGAATGATCCTAACCGACTAGCACAACGACAAAGCTAAACTCCCTTGTATAACTTTAATCAAGAAATTTAATGATCAAGCAAATCACCCCTATTCTATGACAAATAGCGATTTATTCTCTAAAAAAGTAAGTTTTCCAGTCGGTTCTTTTTTACTCGTGAGTTCAATAGCTCACCTGAAATCGATTTCTTTAATCAATGAAAATGATAATAGAGAGGTTTTTCGTACTTGCCCTCTTTTAGAAAAAGCCGAAGAACAATTGCATGAGTATTTCTCAAGACAAAGGCAAAACTTTACCCTTCCTATAGAATTTCATGGATCTGAGTTTCAAGAAAAAGTGTGGAAAGCGGTTCAAGAAATCCCCTATGGCCATACAAAAACATATCAAGAAATAGCTCAAATCATAGGTAACGAAAAAGCGTCTCGCGCAGTTGGTTTAGCCTTAAATAAAAATCCTCTCCCTTTTATTATCCCATGCCATCGAGTCATTTTAAAGAGCGGAATCAGTGGTGGTTATGCTTTTGGAAACAGACTCAAGCAGTTATTATTAGAACAAGAATCATTGTAATTATAACGCCATAACTCATATATTTTTGAATAACTTACCATTTTGTAGTGACAATAAATTTATCAGGAATAAAAAACGCTTCAGGTAAAACATCCTGATTATTTGGAAATAAACTTCGTTATAAAATGGACTTTAAAAACGTACCATAAGCTAATTGGAACTAGCCCAAAAAACGTATGCGCAATAATAAAAATTAAGTTAATGACGTTTTACTAAAGGTCAAAGTCTCGTAATTTTTGGTTGCTAAATTCAATCGATATTCATTTGGGAATAAGCAGACTAAACGATTGTCTTTATCAAACATACAGTCCATAGCATATTCATTTACAAAGGATTGAACAGCTGTTTCTGGGCCCATTACCCATCGAATGCCATAAGCAGGAATTCGGTCTAATTGGACTTCAGCTCCGTATTCTGAAGACAAGCGGAACAGCATCACATCAAACTGAAGCTCGCCCACAACCCCAATGATAGGTACTGGAGATTTTAAAGGTTGGTATAATTGAGTAGCCCCTTCTTCTGAAAGTTGCTCTAAACCCTTATTCATTTGCTTTGATTTTAATGGATTTAATAAGGTCACACGAGCGAAATATTCTGGAGCAAAGTCTGGAATGCCTGTGAAATTTATTTTTTCACCATCGGTCAAAGTATCTCCGATATGAAATAAACCAGGGTCGTTGATGCCTACAATATCTCCTGCCCATGCATGATCGATGACTTCTTTATCTTTAGCTAGAAACGCCGTTGGAGCCGCTAAACGGATTTCTCGGCCAGATCGACAATGATAAACCTTTTCGCCTCGTGTAAAACTTCCAGAACAAATGCGTAAAAAGGCAGTTCTATCTCGATGTTTTGGGTCCATATTAGCTTGAATCTTAAACACAAAAGCACTAAAATCAGGCTCATCTGGATGTACGGGGCGAACATCTGTTTCACGAACCATTGGAGGAGGGGCTAATTTTGCAAAAGCGTTTAATAGCTGGCGAACCCCAAAATTATTAACGGCACTACCAAAAAAGACAGGGCACATCTCCCCTTTAAGGAAACGATCTCGATCAAAAGGATCCATGGCACCAGTCACCAATTCATATTGCTCTTTAAACTCATTATACCAGTTTTCACCACTGATTTCTAACAATTTAGGGTCTTCTACCCCACTCATTTGGATAATTTCTTGTTTACCTTCTTCTTTATTGAAAGTATGAAAGGTATTATCATGAATATCGTAGACACCCTTAAATAACTTACCCACTCCTATAGGGAGGGTAAAAGGCACTACTTTTATTTGAAGAATATTTTCAATTTCATCGAGAAGCTCTAAAACATTACGGCCATCTAAATCCATTTTATTGATAAACGTAATGATCGGCGTATGCCTCATTCGACATACTTCCATGAGCTTAATCGTTTGGCGTTCTACACCATTTACGCTATCAATTAAGACAAGAGCAGCATCTACTGCTGTTAAAGCTCGATAAGTGTCTTCACAAAAGTCCTGATGCCCCGGGGTGTCGACTAGATTAAACTGGCAGCCTTCAAAGGGAAAGTTTAGCACTGAACTAGAAACAGAAATACCACGCTGTTGTTCAATTTTCATCCAGTCACTGACAGTGTAACTACGATTAGACTTAGCGCGCACATGGCCAGCTTCTCGAATCACATTACCATACCACAAAAACTTTTCTGTAATCGTTGTTTTTCCAGCATCAGGATGGCTGACAATAGCAAATGTTCTTCTTTTTTCAATTTCTGGATTCATAAAAAAGGGCCTCGTATTAACGAGGCCAAAGATAGGAAATTATTTTAAATAATACGAGTTAAACACCATGACGTTCTATGTCTAAAAGCAATTCTTGGAGAGAATCCTC
>JAAYXQ010000057.1 GCA_012515825.1 Fibrobacter sp. | reverse complement strand
TTTTGTTGATTAAAAGGGCTCCACCTTCTCCCATACTATAGTTTTTCGTTTCATGAAAACTATAACAGCCAAAGTCACTTAATGTTCCTAGGGCTTTCCCTTTATAGCTCGCCATCATCCCTTGAGCTGCGTCTTCAATCACAAACAAACCATGCTTTTCTGCAATCGCTAAAATAGTATCCATCTCACAAGCAATGCCCGCATAATGCACAGGCACAATGGCTTTTGTTTTAGAGGTAATGGCGTCTTCTAGTTTTGTCTCATCAAGATTCATCGTATCAGGGCGAATATCTACAAAAACAATTTTAGCACCTCTTAATACAAAAGCGCTTGCCGTAGATACAAAGGTAAATGAAGGCATAATGATTTCATCGCCTGGCTTGATATCACAAAGCATCGCAGCCATTTCAAGAGCATGTGTGCAGCTCGTGGTTAAAAGAGCTTTCGCACATCCAGAGTAGTTTTCTAGCCACTCGTGGCATTTGAGATTAAATTCGCCATCACCACAGATTCGACCATTATGAACCGCTTGTTTTATATAATCAAGCTCAGTGCCTACAAAGGGAGGTTTATTAAATGGGATTTTCATTCAAGCGAGCCTTTAAAAATAGTTTCTATCCATTCTAAGTATCTGTTTCATAATTGAAATGATTTTAGGCAACGTTTAAAAGTTGATTTGGCCTTTTACCAAAGCATTTTTAGATGTTGTCTATAAATGATATTCTCAATTGAAAATAATTAACGAACGAACAGAAAGTGCAAATTACCTGAAAATAATTAGAACGCTTGATAAATCTTTAAGATGGCAAGGACTTTTCCTATTACGGTAGGTAGTCCAGGCAATAAAAAGCAAAGGAAAACGCGCGTAACTCTATTTTTCCACCAGCGTCTCACTTTCCAAATATCATCATTTAAAGTTTCCATTTCTTGAACGCGTGGCGGGCGCATATACACTTGAGTGAGTGCCGTAAAGAAACCGACTCCAATCATTGGAATGAGTGTTGTTATAGGTGCCGTAAGTAGGGCGATAAGTACTGTTAAAGGGTGACCGCCAGCAATAATAGTGCCAAGCATGGCGCCTCCACCCGTGAGCATGGCCCAATGTAAACTTAATTCGCCTGCTTTAGCGATTCCTGAATTGAATCCAATGGCTACAATAGCGGCAACAATCGCAACAGGAACAGACCAAGCGAGTATTTTAAAAGTCAAAGAGGCTTTTTTAATTTCGCTTAAAGAATCTTCCGAAGGCAACTCCATGTTTTGTTCAATGATTTGAGAAATCCCTTTCACATGACCTGCACCAACCACAGCCACGACTTTTTTACCAGGGGCATTGATTATTCGTGAGGCCAAAAATTGGTCTCTTTCGTCAATTAAAACTTTTTTCACTTCAGGGAATGTTTTACCAAATTCGGCCATCATTGCATTTAAAGAATCTTGTTCCTTAATTTTTCGAAGTTCTTCTTCACTGACCTCGGTTTTATCAAAAATACTGCTTATTAGGGCACCTAAAAGGGCGAATTTACGATACCAAGGAGTGTAAGACCATGTTCGACGCAAAGTGGTTTTTATTTGCCTATCGGCTAGTACAATCGGGATATTTTTTTCTTTAGCAATTTGAACGGCCTCTTGCAGTTCGGCCCCAGGACGTACTCCCGTTTGATCTCCCATGCGCTTTTGGTAAGACCCTAAAACAAGGTTCGCCACAAGCGTTCCCAATTGTTTCTGACGAATAATCGCTTTCAGGTCTAGATTTTTCCAGCGATCTGGCTCCTCTA
>JAAYXQ010000056.1 GCA_012515825.1 Fibrobacter sp. | reverse complement strand
TAAAATCATTTCCGTCAACCACAGTGATGTTCATAAAAAAACGAAATAAAGTCAACCAAGCGAAGAGATAACAGCCATTTCAATCAATAACAGTGGTTTTGATATTAAATAAAGACGCAATGAAAAAAACATTACCGTCAACAAGAGTAACATTGAGCTTTAGTGAAAAAACCATTTCCGTCAATAATGGTATTAATGATGTTTAATGAAAAAAACATTACCGTCAACAATAGTGATAATGAGATGTAATGAAAAAACCATTGCCGCCAACATTGGCTATATAGATTTAATCGTAATGAAAAAAAACATACGCTATGCAGACAAAACATTTTTTATCTTATAGCTATGAACACTTTTGCTGAATGGGCCCCTATATTTGAAATCATGCGCAAGGCTAGCCAAGCCGTTTTAGATTCCTATAAAAGTGACTTTACCGTTTCTTCAAAAGAAGACGCCACTCCTGTTACGAGTGCCGATTTAGAAGCGAATCAAATCATTATGGACGGCTTACGAGAATATTACCCCGAAATCCCCATCATATCTGAAGAAATTCAAAATAGTTCGATAGAAGAACGTTCCTCTTGGAATCGTTTTTTCTTGATTGATCCCATTGATGGGACTAGTGAATTTGTCGCGCATCAAGGTGATTTCACCGTAAATATCGCTTTGATAGAAAATGGCCTTGCCGTTCTTGGTTTTGTTGCTGTTCCAGTGACTGGAGAACTATTTGTTGGTAACACTCAAGAGTCTTGGGTTACTCCACTATGGAATAAAGAAGATTTTCAAAGTCGTCGCTTAATAAAAGAATCTTGGGACCTAAATCAAATGAATCCAGAGTCTAAAATTCTTGTGAGTGTGTTGCATTTTGATCAGCCAACGGAAGAATATGTATCTTCGCTAGGTGGAACGGTTTTACCTATTGGTTCTAGTCTCAAATTTTGTCGAATTGCCGATGGTACCGCAAATTATTATCCTAGATTAAGAAAATTGCACGAGTGGGATATTGCGGCAGGCCACGCCATCTTAAAAGGGGCGCTTGGCAATGTTTATCTATGGAAAACAAAGACAGAGTTGCGTTATGGCTCCTCTTTGTTTGAAACGGAACCTTTTGAGGCCTATTAAGGTCATGGAATGAATATGGGAAGTGAGTCTTTACGTTTAGGTACCCTTTATTTTTTAGCGATTGTTTTATCTCTTGCGTTTCATGAGGCCGCTCATGCCTTGATGGCTTATGTTTTGGGCGATTCGACGGCGAAGGATCGCGGGCGCTTGACTTTGAACCCTTTGGTGCATTTAGATACGCTTGGAACAATCATGATTGCGTTTATGGCTTTTCAAGGGATGGGAATTGGTTGGGCAAAACCAGTCCCTGTGGACACGAACTCCTTGAAAAAGAGCCGTTACATCGGTTTAGTCTCTTTAGCAGGCCCTTTATCGAATCTGATTTTAGCGGTATTAGGCTTTCAATTATTCCTGCTTTTTCAAGCCATATTACTCCCGAATATAGGCTTACACGTGAATATAGAGCGATTAATCATTGATTTTCTAAGGGTTTTTGTGCTTGTAAATATTGCTCTAACTGCTTTTAACTTGCTTCCAGTTTACCCTTTAGATGGAGCGAAAGTGGTTTCTTCGCTTTTACCTCCCACTTTAAGTCGTCAATTTGATGCCTTTTTCATTAAATTTGGCTCTTGGCCTTTATTATTTTTTGTGGTTTGGGAGTGGTTTTTCCCATTTCCAGGGCCATTATCTTTCATTTTAGGCCCTTTTACTCGTTTTTTATTGCAAGTTTTAGAAAAATCAGCTTTTTGGATTATGTGACCTTGACTGATTTTAGAATAAATGCTAAACTTGCGGCAATAAAATTAAGTATAGGTTTTCACCCGGAGATTTTAAGGTGCCTAATCATTTATCTTGTAAAAAGCGTTTACGTCAAGCTGAAAAAGCTAATGCTGTCAATCGTTCCGTTCGTTCTGCGATTCGTACCAGCTTAAAAACAATCCGTACAGCCACTTCTAAAGAAGATGCTGTCAAAGAAATGCCAAATCTTTTCAGCATGTTAGATAAAGCAGCTGCAAAAGGCCGTGCTGGTTTTTCTGCTAATCGTGCAGCAAACTATAAAGCAAAAGTATCTAAGGTTATTAGTAACCTAGCTGCTAAAGCTTAATCTTAATCACTTTTGTTATTGAGAGATATAAGTCGACAGTGTTTTACACTGTCGATTTTTATATATATACTTAATTTGAGCTAGTCGTAACGTATTCTTTAATAATAAGTTACGCTTATTTAAAATGGCTCAAAACATTGGTTTTTTTTTCAATAATTAAAACATAGATGTTAGAAATTAGTTAGATTAGGTGTAAATACGAAGGAATAGAGATGTCTTCAATAAATTTTGCAACACGCGAAATCAGTTGTAAGGTTGTTTATTACGGACCCGGTCTAAGTGGTAAAACGACAAATTTGCAGGTGATTCATCAGAAAATGCCGCAAGATAAACGAACGGATATGGTCTCGCTCGCTACGGAAGGCGATCGTACGTTATTTTTTGATTTTTTACCGTTGAATTTAGGTGATATTAAAGGTTTTAAAACTCGTTTTCAACTATATACAGTGCCTGGTCAGGTTTATTATAACAGCACCCGTAAGCTTGTTCTTCGTGGTGCAGATGGAATTGTTTTTGTTGCTGATTCTCAACGTTCACGTCAAGCTGAAAATTTGGAAAGCTTGCAAAATTTAAGACAAAATCTTCAAGATTATGGGATGGATTTAGATGACATGCCTTTTGTTCTTCAATACAACAAAAGAGACATGGACGATGTATTCACATTAGATGAAATGAATAAATATTTGAATCCACGCTCTATTCCATTTTTCCCAGCTACAGCACATAATGGCAAAGGTGTCGTGACTACGCTTAAAACGATTGCCATGCTTGTGATTGAAAAGTTTAATGTAAAGCAAGGCTTTTTACGTAAGGCCGCTGAGAGCGTTAATAATGCGGGTGTTCATGATTTAACGCTAAATAAAAATGGCGTTTCTATGAC
>JAAYXQ010000055.1 GCA_012515825.1 Fibrobacter sp. | reverse complement strand
CTTCTTATCCTAAAATAAGAAAGCTGCCCTTAAATGGCGGGATGACATGCCCTAACTTAGATGGAACGAAGAGCTTTTCTGGCTGTTCTTATTGCAATAACAAATCGTTTAGCCCTGTATGGGATCTTGCGAAAACAGATATTATAACCCAATTAGAAAAATTTTTACCTCCACTAAAAAATAAGTACCCTAAAGCAGGGGTTCTGGCTTACTTTCAGCCTTATACGAATACGTATGCCCCAGCTTCTCGCTTAAGAGAAATATTTACACCCGTTTTAATGCATCCAGATATTGCAGGAATCGCTATTGGTACAAGGCCAGACTGTTTACCTGATGAAACGGTGGCGCTCCTTGCTGAGATGAATCAAGTGAAACCGATTATTGTAGAAGTCGGGCTCCAGACCTCTAATGATAAAACGTTAGTCGCGATTAACCGTAAGCACACTTTTAACGAATTTAAAGAGGCTGTGGAGCGATTACACAAAGCGGGCTTGATTGTCACCACCCATTTAATAGTGGGCTTACCTCACGAAACGTTAGATGACTTTAAGGCCACGGCACAAGCAGTTAAAAATCTACCCATCGCTGCCGTAAAAATTCATCCACTCCACATTGTCTGTGGTACCGCTTTAGCAAAAGAATACGCCGATGCCGAATTTGAATTACTCTCTTTTGAAGCGTACACGGAAGCCGTTGCCAAAATGATTAAAATCTTAGGCAAAGAAATCGCTATCGAAAGATTCAGCGGCGAGAGCCCAGATGACTTATTAATAGGCCCTTCTTGGGCTGGAGAACGCGATCGCATTATTAAAGAAGTCGAAAAGTTATTATCTTTGAAATCGTAAAACAGTTTTGTTCTAGAGGTTTTTATGTCTTCCAAATCAAATGAGAAAAAAATGTGGGATGGCCGTTTTGAAAGCGGAATGGCTCAAAGCATGATTGATTTAAGTTTTAGCTTGCATTTTGATGCCGAACTTATTGAAGAAGACATTGAAGGATCCATTGCCCATGGAAAAGGCCTTGTTGAATCTGGCGTACTCACCCCAGAAGAATACAAAACCATTACCGATGGCTTAATCACTATTCTTTCAGATTATAAATCGGGAAAACCTCTTTGGAACGACGGCGACGAAGATATTCACATGGCCGTAGAACGTGTTCTCACCGAACGCATCGGGAGCCTAGGTAAAAAAATCCACACAGGGCGCAGCCGAAATGACCAAGTCGCTACTGATTTCAAATTGTACATGCGCCATCGCACACAAGAAATCATTCATCTTATCACAGACTTAAAGAAAACCATTCTCAAAACGGCCGAAGATCATTTTGGAAAATTGATGCCAGGCTACACGCACTTGCAACAAGCCCAACCAATTTATTTTAGTCATTACATCATGGCATTCTTTTTTGCTCTAGATCGTGATGAAAAACGCTTAAAAAATTTCCTTGCTCTCCATAATGAGCTACCTCTTGGAAGTGGTGCTATGGCAGGGTCGGCGTTCCCTTACCAAAGAAACTTAGTCGCCAAAGCTCTTGGTTTTGAAAATCCTAGCCCCAATAGCATTGATGCGGTAAGCCATCGAGACATGGCCTTAGAATTAACCTCTTCACTTTCGATTATTGCAGCGACACTCAGCCGTTACGCTGAAGATTTTGTCAACTGGAGCTCCAGCGAATTTGGATTTTTAACTTTGCACGATGCCTTCAGCAGCGGCTCATCCATGATGCCTCAGAAGAAGAACCCTGATAGCATGGAACTTATACGAGGCAAAGCTGGCCGTATGATAGGAAACTACACCGCCCTCTTTACCTTGGTGAAAGGCGCTCCCCTTTCTTATAGCCGCGACTTACAAGAAGACAAAGAGCCCGTCTTTGATAGCGTTAAAACCATCAAAGTCCTTTTAAGAGTAATGAACGAAGCTATTCTCACGGCCACATGGAATTTTGAAAACATGCACAAAAAAATGCTCCCCGCATTGCTCGCTACAGACCTCGCCGATCTCCTCGTAGAATCAGGGATTCCTTTTAGAGATGCGCATCATATCGTAGGGCATTTAGTCGGAGAAGCGGCGAAACAGAAAATGGAATTCACAGATTTATCAAATGAAATCTGGGAAAAAGCAGGCGTTCGTGACGTTGAGAAAATTAAAAAGCAATTGACTTTTGAATTCTCTG
>JAAYXQ010000054.1 GCA_012515825.1 Fibrobacter sp. | reverse complement strand
TACAAAACAAGTAACGCCGGCATTTGTTCCAACATCAACAACTAATTTCAAGGCATAACCGTTTATCGTACTGGTTATAGGAATCTTTGCTGTAACATAATCAGACCCTGTAATGGCAACTTTATCTACAGTTCCAGATATGGCACCGCTACCACCACTTCTATTCACTTGACAAGCAAAAGTACAAGTCCCCGTCGTTTCATTATTATGCCAATTTGAAGGGAGATTCATAACAATAGTAGCATCCACATTCCCTTCAAAAGTGACAGAATCTCCAGAAGCAGTCATTTCATAATCAGGCTTTGTCGCATCAATAGCAGTTGCTGCAGGGCAAGCTACGACTTGGACGGTGTTGTCATCATTAGATACCGAAAGCGTTGGAGCAAACGTTTCATCTTTTTCTGTAAAAACATGAGACGATGTTTCAACAGCACCTAATTCGCCACCGTTCCATGTATAACCCGTAATGTTAGCTGTTGAAGTACAACCGCTTACTGTCCAAATAGCCTCGCCACCAGCAGCTACATCTGGAGAAGAGTTATCTACCTCGCATTTACACCCTGTAATTTTTGCCC
The DNA here is from genome assembly GCA_012515825.1 of Fibrobacter sp. GTDB lineage: Bacteria > Fibrobacterota > Fibrobacteria > Fibrobacterales > Fibrobacteraceae > Fibro-01. Next base: position 6,090 of record JAAYXQ010000054.1, on the reverse strand, counting down.
CATTGACTTGAACAGGAGTGCAAGCAATTGGAGCCGTTCCATTTATTGATAACGATGTGGTATGAGGACCAGAAGTATTATAAGAAACCGTCTTTTTCATACCAAGTGTTCCTTGACCACTAAAGGATTCTATGGAGCCTCCCTCAAAAGCCCAATCAAAAGTAGCTGCAATGACCTGTTGTGGAGTCACTGAGGGATCTCTATTGAAACTCCAAGTGACAGACGTGCCCAACTCCGCAATCGCAGGATCAGGAGCACAAGTACCAGCAAGCCCCCCTTCTGGAGTAATAACAGAAGAAGAGGATACAATTACAATAGTACTACTTGAAGGAGGTAAAATAATGGTAGTAGAAGAAGTAATGGTAATCAAAGAAGAACTAGAAGTTGGAAACATTACCGAAGAAGAAGAAATCAATACAGGTTCCTCAGAAGAGGAAGGAGGGGGAGGTTCAGCAGATGATGTTGGTTGTACTTGATTCAACTTCTCTAGGCACTCTGGATTAGCTTGACAAGCTGTTTCAGATTTTTTTATATCTAAAGAATTTCCAAAAGTAAGATCCGCGACATTATCATCAGTATTATAAGCTTCTATAGCTCCTTCACCACAAGCAACAAAAATACCTGCAATAAACGCAATACTAATTATTCCAAAAAATAGTTTTTTATTCATACTACACCTCTTTGCCCATAATCAAACAGATTACTCTACAAAACACTGTTGATCTGCATTAATATATACTAAAGTAAAGAGTAAAGAAATATTTTCAAATAATCTTCTTTTAAAAAATGCCTTATTAGTGCAAAAATGCACTTATTTTTGTTTCTTTTTCTTGTTTTAAAGGGAAAAGAGCCGTTTTTTTTGAATTTTAAAGGCGATTTGAGCAAAAATCACTCTTCTTCTGAGGTGATTTTTCGCTGACCTGTAATAAATTGTCGGACAAAAGGATTTGCTGTATTTTTGATTTCCTCTACCGTACCCACCTCAATAATACGACCTTTATATAGCATAGCAATACGATCTGCCACCTTAAAAGCGCTGACCATATCGTGAGTAACCACCACAGAAGTCACTCCCAATTTACTTTGCATATCTAAAATAAGATCATTGATCACATCACTTGTAATTGGATCTAAGCCTGTGGTAGGCTCATCATAAAGCAATATTTCTGGACTTAATGCAATTGCCCTTGCAAGAGCTACGCGTTTTCGCATTCCTCCAGAGAGTTCGGAAGGCATTTTCACACGGAATTCAGGGACTAAATTAATAAGCTTTAATTTATCAGTGACGACTTTTTGTACTTGAGCTTCCGTTAATTCAGGGTGGTGTTCTCGGAGAGCAAATGCAATATTTTCTCCCGTATCCATGGAGTCAAAAAGGGCCCCCATCTGAAAAAGCATTCCCATTTTACGGCGAATAGTTCTTGCATCAAAATATTTTGGTGTACTAATCGTAATACCATCTACTGCCACTTCACCTTCATCAGGCTGTAAAAGACCAATCATGTGTTTTAAAATAACAGATTTACCACTACCCGACTGGCCAATAATCACCATGGTTTCTCCACGACGAATATCAAGATTCACATCTAGTAAAACGTCTTGAGAACCGAAAATCTTTTTAAGACCTCGCAGTTTGATCATTACGTCATCAGGATTAATATTTACGTTTGGCATACCTACACCTGCTACTTAAAAAGAACTGCTGCTAGAGCAAAATCAGCAATTAATATCATAAGACAACTTGAAACCACTACATTCATGGTGGCAACTCCAACACCGCGAGCACCAGCACCCGCCTTAATACCATGATAATAGCCTAAAACAAAAATAATCACACCAAAGACAAAAGACTTAATGACTCCAGCCCATAAATCCATCGGTTGAAACAAGTACTGCATTCCCGTATAATAAGTATAAGACGTAATGTCTAAGGCAAGAACACAGACAATCCAGCCTCCAATTAAGGCTAAGCAATTCGAAATAACAGTTAAACAAGGAACCATAGTAATAAAAGCAACAAATCGAGGAAGAGCTAAATAACGATAAGTATCAAGACCTAAAACAGTATAGGCATCAAGTTCTTCTTTTTCTCGCATGGAGCCAATTTCTGCAGCAAGTGCACTTCCCACACGCCCCGCAAGAACAAGAGCAGTTAAAATAGGCCCTAATTCGATCAAAATCATTTTACATGCTGCTGTTCCCACAAATTTATCCGCGACAAGATCTCTAAACTGAAATTCTGCTTGAACGGTGGCGACCATCCCTGTAAAAATAGAAGTCACAAAAAGTAAAGGTATAGAAGAAACACCGATTGAAACCATCTGCTTAACAATTAAGCCCACATTTTTATGAACATAGGGAATGCATTTAATGGTTCGAATAAGAATGCATACTATTTCTCCAATATTACTAATCCCAGAGATCAGTATTTTTCCTATGCCTTCTATTGGATAGCGCCACCAACTCATACATATTCTCCAAAGTCATTGTCTTGGTCCATAAAAGCATCTGGCGATGGATTATAGAAAGTGGTATATTCAGGCATGAAAGTAAGATCAATATCTGCAACAGAACCATTACGATGCTTTGCAACGAGTAATTGAGCTTTGTATTTATCTTCTTCGGCATGAGTTCGATAAGCAGGACGCTCTACAAACCAGACCATGTCAGCATCTTGTTCTATAGATCCTGATTCACGCAAGTCACTGAGTTGAGGACGCTCGCGTCCCTTTTCTTCCGCCTTACGACTAAGCTGAGCAAGAGCAATAATAGGGACTCGTAAATCTTTGGCTAGTATTTTCAAACCTCTAGAAATAGCGCCAATGGCCACAGCACGGTTTTCTTCTTTGCCTGTTTTCATGAGCTGTAAATAATCTACAACCACAAGATCTAAACCACTTTTCCGCTTTAAGGAACGAGTTTTAGACATTAACTCCATAATCCCTAAATCAGAGTTATCGTCTACAAAAAACTTTGACTCTAGTATAGGTTGAACCTGGGCATTGATTTTTTGATAATCATCTCTACTCAAGCGACCGCTGCGAAGGTTACTCATATTGACTTGAGCTCTTGAACAAAGGATACGTTGAACTAATTGTTCGCCATCCATTTCTAAACTAAAAAAGGCAATTTTTTGCCCGTAGTTAATAGCCGCATTACTTGCTAGAGAAAGGGCAAAAGCCGTTTTACCCATACCTGGGCGACCAGCTAAAATAATCAAATCGGAAGGTTGCAAACCATTGGTTAAACTATCGAGTTCAGTAAACCCTGTTGGGCAACCCGTTAAGCCATCTTTTCGATCTTTTAATTTGGTGAGAAGAGTAGTAATATGTGCTTCAATAGGACGCATGGAATCTCGCACTTGCTTTTCGGCGAGATTAAAAATTTGACGTTCACTTTCTTGAAGAATTTCATCTGGACTAGCCGCTGGATCTTGTGCAGCACGAATGGTCTCATTAGAATTAGAAATCAATTTTCGCAAGATATATTTATTGCGAATAATTTCGGCATGCCAAAGCACATTCGCTGAAGATGCCACCGATTCAATTAAATTAAAAAGATACTCTTTACCTCCAATAAATTGGAGTTTCCCTTGCGTTTCTAAAGTCGTCGCGAGAGTCACAAGATCAATCACCACCCCTTGACGATAAAGATGAGTTAACGCTTTCCATATAATTTGATGTTTTTCTAAATAAAAAGATTCTTCATCTAAAATGGCAAGAATTTCTGTAAAACCTTCGGCATCCTGAATTAAGCCACCCAGTAGATTAACTTCGGCATCTATATTTTGCGGAACTTGTCGCTGAGCGGATGATGATGAATCTAGAAAATCGGCCATAATCTTTTAAATATACTAACGTTTGACAAAAAAACCGCTCGCTGGAATATGAACGTTCCAAGTGAGACGTTTTAGGTTTTTATCTTCCATCATTTCATAAGGGTCGACTAAAACAGTGGTATTAATACCCTCAAATTCCATCGCTGTTCCGACACTTTGAGCAAACGTTTTACCACGACCAAAAATATGTTGTAAAGAAGATTCTCCAAAAAGTACTATTAATTCGGGCTGCACCAAAGCAATTTCTTTAGAAATCATCTTTCGAAGCTGAATTTCTATTAAAGAGGAAATAGGTCTTAATGCTTCTCGTTTATAAAAATACGTATAATAAAGCTGATTTTGCTCCATATTTAGACTTTGGAAAAGACGCTCTAGCATTAAGCCCGCTTCTGTCTTCCAAATACCCCCAGCAGCTAAATCCATTTTAGATGGGGAGGCAAATAAAAGCATGGCCTTAGGGCGAAGTGCCCCTGTGCCTAAAATCACAGGCGCCCCTTTTGCATAAATAGGGTCTTCTGCAAGTGCTGCATTAAAATCATTTAAATGACGTGCTTTTTGAAAAGCATATAATTCAGAAACAGGCTCTGTATCTGAAATCAAAGAAGTGGATAATGATGCTGCTGAATTGACCACAGAAGAAGGCGAAGAAACAGGGGCCCTTAATGAAGCTTCTACAACATTTTTTGATTGAAGCTTGATTGGTACCTTTGAAAGATTTTTTGGAGCAAGAGTCCATGGCTCATCAAAATATACTTCGGCTTCTCCTAGCTCCATTTGCCCTTGCAAGTAAGATTTTAAAGCACTTTGCTCTATTGGCATGAATGGCCTCCTAATGAGGTCACGACAAAAGAAACCACCCTTTGAGCGAGAGAATCTTTGGAACCCATTTGAGGAGAAGTAACGGGCTGATCCTTTGATATCAAAGAATAAGAAACTTGATCAAAACCAAAGCCACTATCTTTAGCGACTGGCGTATTTAATACTAAAAGATCGGCACCACTCTTTTGCCATTTTTCTTTGGCATGGCGTTCAGCATCTGCAGTTTCAAGCGCAAAACCCACAATCACTTGACCTTCTTTTTTTTCAGCCACAGAATCTCGAAGAATATTTGGATTAGGTTCAAGTTCTAAAACGAGATGGCTACGACTATCTTTAATTTTTTCATCTGAAGTGGTTTTTGGACGATAGTCTGCAACAGCTGCCGCGTGCACTAAGACATCAAACTGAGAAGCACGAGATAAAACTTCATGGTGCATTTCTAATGCACTTTTTACAGAAATCCATTCGATTTCTGAAGGACGAGAAGCTTCCATTGGACCAGAAACTACGGTCACAGAAAAGCCTGCATTTTTAAATGCGAAAGCGAGAGCTAAAGCGGTTTTACCGCTTGACCTATTAGAGATATAGCGAACTGGGTCAATCGCTTCTTCTGTTCGACCAGCAGTAATTAAAACCTTTTTACCAGAAATCCATGCTGGGTTATTTTTTTCGGGAGCAAGAAGCAGAGCCTCTACAATGGAAGCAGGTTCTGCACAACGGCCAGGGCCCTCTTCTCCACAAGCGAGCATTCCCGAAGGCGATTCTAAAACATGAACTTGAGGAAACTCACGAATTCGTTTTAAGTTTGCTTGCACTGCAGGAGATAAATACATCACCGTATTCATCGCAGGAGCTATCCACTTTTCCCCTGCACAAGACATAAAACAGAGAGAAACAGGATCGTCAGCGAGACCATTTGCCATTTTACCAAGAGTATTTGCTGTGCAAGGAACAACTAAATAAAGGTCTGCCCAACGAGGAAAATCAATATGTTGGTATGGCCTTGCCTCTGGAGCTCCATCTTGAGTGTAAACGGGGCATTTGGATAGAGATGCAAATGTTAATGGTGTGACAAAACGAGTGGCAGCAGGAGTCATGACCACACGAACTTCTGCACCTTGTTTTTGAAGTAAACGCAATAATTCTACACTTTTATAAGCAGCAATACCGCCCGTCACGCCAAGAAGAATTTTCTTTCCTTTCAACTCCATAGACGTGAATATAGCATTAATTCTTTACTCTTCTTTTTATTCAATGACAACTACAGGATTTTTTTCCTTCTTTTTTTGTTTTTTTAGACCTAAAAGAATAAATCATGAGTATCGCTAGAGTCACCGAAGCGAAGCTATCCAATACGCTTATGTGATGATTTTCACTCAAAAACCCTGCTTGCGGTAAAATGGACGCTAAAAAGAATTCCATAAAGAACGTAT